>JAUWJN010000178.1 GCA_030607655.1 bacterium | reverse complement strand
GTATAGCCCCAGCCCTTGAGCTGACCGGCGATAAAGTCATCCGCCTCGTCCAGGGTGCTCTTACTATGCCCCGGGATTGTGTAGTTGACCTTGCGATAAGGCAGCGGGTCCTTACACAGGTACAACAGATTGTTGGATAGTCGTTGGCTATCAACCTGGCGGATAAGACCTGGGATAATGTCTGGCGACATTAGAGTATTCCTCCCTATTGCTTCTCTAAGCAGCAACTACAAACTGATGAGCTATTATATTGCCACCTATTAAAGCTGTCAAACGGCTTTTCCGCAATCCCAGGCAGGATAGTTGTGGTCTAGCAAAGAATTCATTTAAGTAACTAACGTTGTTGATGCGACCGGGAAGAAAGCACAACCATTGACTGAGTGGTTATTTGAGACAATCCGAGGTTTGCCGCCGGAACTGGTGGTTATTATTCTATCCGCGCTGCCCATCAGTGAAGTAAGAGGAGGCATTCCCGCCGGATTAATCCTGCAGATGCCGCTGACCACCATATTGCCCTTAGCAGTAATCAGCAATGTCGTCTCGGTACTGCCGGTGGTGTTGGGGTTCAACTGGGTGGCGGACCGCCTGGCAGACAAGCCGCTGCTGGGCGCCATCATAAGTCACCTGATACGCCGGGCCCGCTCCAAAGAGGCGATGGTGAAGAAATACGGCGTTTTTGCGGTGACGGTATTTGTGGCGATACCGCTGCCGATAACGGGGGCCTGGACTGGCAGCTTGGTGGCGGCGGTTTTTGGTATGCGGTTCTGGCGCGTGGTGCTGTGCCTCAGTTTAGGAGTGTTGATTGCCAGTGCTATTGTTACTTCCTTGGCGGTGGCAGGTATCCATATATTCGACGCCGTGACACTAGCCAAGTAGTCAGCCGAGCTGATTTAGACTGCCCCGGCTGAGTAGATATTGACGAGTCGCGCCCGAAAGTGATATATTCAGGATAGTGCACAGGCCGCCAGATAGCCCTGGAGGGCAATGATAATATGTCACTGTTGGAAACTATCTGGGAATTCATCCGGACCATAGGCGTGGATGATGTTATTGACATTATCCTGGTAGGCCTCTTGATTTACTATGTTGCGTTGCTGCTGCGGCGCACGCGGGCGCTCTCTTTGTTCAACGGCATAATTCTCATCATTATATTAGTCTGGCTTTCCAGTGGCTTGCCCACCTTGAACTGGCTGCTGCGGGGCATTGGTGCCGTGGGTGTGCTGGCGCTGGTGGGTATCTTCCAACCCGAATTGCGCATGGCCCTGGAGCGCATGGGCCGGGGAGGGCTGTTGGGCGGGAGCCTGCGCAGTCTGGCAGCGGATCAGCGCCAAAATGTCATCAATGATGTGGTGGATAGTGCCGTCCGGCTCTCGGAGCGGGGCCTTGGCGCGCTGATAGTTTTTGAGCGACAGACCGGCTTGATAGACATAACGCGGACGGGCAAGACTATCAATGGCCGGGTATCGGTGGACCTGCTCAACACTATATTCTATCCGGGCACACCGTTGCACGATGGCGCGGTGGTAATACGGGACGACCAGATTGTGGCGGCGGCCTGCGTGTTACCTCACTCCGAGAGTCCTGCTTTGTCCACCTCCACCGGGATGCGGCATCGGGCTGCCTTAGGACTAGCGGAACGTACCGATGCCGTATGTCTGGTGGTTTCGGAGGAAACCGGAGCAATATCTTTAGCCGCCGAGGGCACTCTCTCTCCCCGTTTGGAACGAGCGCAGCTTACCGAACGGTTGATGGAACTATTTGAGGCCGAGCGCGAGCGCAGTCGCCTTTTCTTCTGGCGTAAATAGGTGGGGTAAGGAAAGCTGAACTGACAAAAGTATGGCAATGAGTAGAATCATCGAACGTCTGAAGAATCAATGGCTCCTCAAACTTCTCTCGTTGGCGCTGGCCATCAGTTTATGGGCCTACGTCCGCGAGAATCCTTCTAGCAGCAAGCAGATACAAGTGCCCGTGGCTACCATCAACACCCCTCGTGGCCTGGTGGTGCTCAGTAAGCAGCCCGACGAGATAGAGGTTACCGTTCAGAGGCAGCGCGGGTCACTCAGTGAATCGGTACTGGGCACTATTCGCCTGGTGGCGGATCTCAGTGGCACTCGGGTCGGCCAGCAGCAAGTACCGGTTGAGCTTCACGGAGTACTCGGCGATGTTGAAGCGATACCCCACAAGCGGTTAGTAATGGTCACACTGGACAAGCTGGATAGCAAGCAGCGACCAGTGATTGTGGAACTTCGCGGCCTTCCGGCTGAAGGCTATAGTGCCCAAGCGCCGCAGGTTCAGCCTAACGAGGTAACGGTCCGCGGCCCTAGCAGCCTGGTGCGCTCAGTGGCGAGGGTAGTAGCCGTAGCCGATATATCCGGCTATAGCGCCACCGCCCAACTCCAGGCCTCCGTAGAGGCACGGGACGAACGCAATGTGGCGATTAGTGGTCTGCAGGCCCAGCCAGCTCAGGTTCAGGTCCCCATATCGATGACCAAGCTGGTTACCCGAACCGTCCTGGTGAAGCCCCTGCTCAGCGCTCCACCGGCAGGCTACCAGATTAGCTCCGTACAAGCCAGCCCCACTACGGTGCCAATTGCCGGCGACGCTGACAAAGTCAAGCGGGTAGAATACCTGAGTACCGAGCGTATTGATATTTCTCGGCTGCGTGGTAAGCGGACGGTCACGGTACATATAGATTTTCCCGATGGCATTGAGTCTATGGGAGTAGGTGCGGTGAGTGTTACAGTGGTGGTGCAAAAGCTGCCCTCGCCCCCCGAAGGCGCTGAGGAAGAAGTCGCCCCCGAAGAGTCCCCCACTCCTGAGGAAGAGCCTGCGGTTTTGCAACCCGGTGAGGAAGATTCTGAGCCCGCCCCCACCGTCCCCCCCTCTGAAGCGGATAGCTCCCCCCCTGCCTCCGAGTAGTTAGCCCCCGGTTATTATTCACTATTCAACTCGCCCACTCACTTGCACACCACCGACAGCCCGCAAATCGGGCGTGCCATGTCAACTGTCGGTCGCCACGGGAACTATAACAGCGTGCGGAAACAGGCTTTGCCAGTCGCGGCGATTATGGCCCCAGCTGATGAGCCATTTCCCGTCAGCTAGGGGAACGCTTACCCGCGAATAGTTCTGTTGAAAATGCGGGTCAGACCGGATTTCGTTAAAGACGCAAACGAAATTTACCGCAGTAGGATCGGGCTGATTAGATAATCCGTCGGGTTGGTCGAAGAGATGGAACGGCATAGTAATAATAAGGTCTGGGCATCGCGACACCACGTACTCGCCATCCCATTTCTGGTGGCCTATCATACTGGATTTTACCGCAGTTCGTGCTATGTGCTTGTCACACAGGCCGAGCATGTCAATGGTAGGCATACCAGTTCGGTAGGGTACAATACCGCCCCCACAACTCGCCAGGCGGAAATCGTTTGGGACATGATCGATCAACAAGGTGGCAACAAAATGTAGTTTTCTACTGAACTCCCGCTCGCCTTTGTACCCTGGCGTATAACTGACGGCAGGGCCAAGGAGCACAAGGAGAGCCAGCCCGAGCAGACGAGCGTCCCAACGGCCGGGGGTTCTGCCTACAGTTAGTCTCCTGGCCACGGCAGCAGCTCCAATCCAGCCAATTACATAAATCAGAGGAGTAATGTGCACAAAAAAGCGCTCCTTGAGGGCATCTCCTCCGCTGTAGATGAAGAAGCCCATATACAATAGTATAGTTACCGCCCCCCACTTCATAAAACTCCTTGACCGAGCCCATAACACGCCAACCGCCGCGACAATAAAGGGCGCTGATCCGCCCAGATATCTCACCTGATCTATAATGTAGAGTATTCCGTGTCGGAGACGACTAAAGGGAGCCGTGCCAAGTTTGCAATAAAAGGTATTAGGCAGCCATTCGTCATAGTACAGCAAGCGGAAAGCTGTCAGCGCAACTCCCACCACCAGTAGCGGCCCCAACAGGCGGAGTCCTGACCGAATCCTGCTTCTTTCTACAATCTGAGCATTACTACTCAACAAATACGCCAGCACCACTAATGTCATCAATAGTCCGTCAGGGCGTATCAACACAATGAGTGCTACTAAAGCCGCCACGTATGCGGTTGATTTCCTCTGGGATGAATCAAGGCACGACAGATGCCAACAGATGGCCACAATTAAGACAGCATATGCCGGCACCTCCAGCCCAGAAAACCACCACATAGCGAACGCTGGCGACAGGCCCAAAGTTAGCGGGAGAAGTCCCCGCAGCCAGACGCTATCAACTCCCTCGTGTATTAGAATTCGGTCTAACAAGAGGAAAAGGGCTATCAGCAGTACAACAGCCAAAGCTGGAGCGAACGTCGTAGGAGGAACGCCGACTATCAAGCCGGCTGTTAGTAGTAGCATCCACAAAGGCGAGCTATACCCCTCAACTCTCTCGCCCGGATTGTAGACTGGGCCATAGCCGGCGGCGATGTTCTGCGCGTAGCGATAGGTTATGTAGGCATCATCGCACTGGGTTGCAACCACCGCGGCCATGGCACCGATAACTATTAACCCCGGAAGTAACACTATCCACGATGGCAGCCGCCGGCGACAGCACGATAACAGATACAGCAAGCCCAGTGATATTAAGGCGATAAGTAATAAGTGGGGTATGCGCATATCGTACCTTCACATCACGTCCATGCCACAAGCACAATCACTATAGCAAACCATTGGGGGCAAGTCAATTAGCTTGCTCGCCAGCCAACCGCCGCACGCGCTCGTAATTGTTCTGTACTACCGGCTGGTCAGGAGTCTCCTGGAGCATCTTCTCCCACTGCTGGAGGCTAGCTTCGATTCGCCCGGACTTCTCCAGCGCATGGGCATAAGTACGCCGGATTACCTGCCGGCCGCCGAGGTCTGCTGCCTGTCGGAGGTATTTGATAGCCGACTCATATTGCCGGGTATTATAATAATGAAACCCCAGGTTGAAATAGGCCTCGGGATTATTGGGGTTGGTTTGTATACCGCGATGATAGGTGCCAATCGCCTCGGTGTTGTAGCCCATGCTCCACTGTAGCCAAGCGGCGTCACCGTAGGTATCTACCATCTCTGGCTGCATAAAGACGACTACTTGTAGGCAACGAATGACCTGATCATAGTCCCCCTTGTGCCACCACCAATCAGCCTCAGCCAAGCAAGCGTCACCGACGGACTCCCAGATGTCGGCGCTGCTGAGCGGCGGCAGCGGCGGTTGCAGCACAGTGGCCTCCGGCATGGTCGGCAGACCACCACGAGTTTGCAGCGCGGCATATATGACTTTGTGCAGAAACGGAGGCTGCATAGGCTGGCTGCGGTTTAGCGCCGCCCACGCTGCCGGGTCGGACAGCCGCCACAGACCAATGATAGCGTAGAAGCGAACCCACGGCGGCGCACTGATTAAGGCTGCGCAGGCCGCAGACAATCCCCGCTTATCCCCGAGGTAGGCCAGAGCAATGCCCGCGTGAACGCGGACGGTTCTATCGTTATCGCACCTGGCTGCATACAAGGCGTCCATCGCCTCGGGGCAACCAATCTGGCCCAGGACAAAGGCTGCCCGTGCACGGTCGTCTGCGCCAGCGTCACCTAGTATTTCCAAAAGCTGCGGTACCACTTCACTGTGCCCCCACAGAACGTCCAGTGGTGCCCAGAGCGGCCGTCCTGGCCGGTTGGCCAGCTCATCCAAAACAGGCGAGGGGATGCCCGGCAGCCGCTCGCCAAAATCAGTAGCTCCACTGCCCCGCTCGCCTTGAGCTGGCAACCAAGTAGGCGCTAGCGACCACAGTATTGCCAGGCATGTTATGGTTATGACTATTGAACGCTTCATCTCTTCGTCTCCGCTGGGGGTAATTATCACCAGGCTGAATAGATCACTTATCGCTAGTATACTTTATGGCACGGTCAATGTGAAATCAATCCCAGTAAGTACGCGGCCACCGCCTAGTAGTTCGACATCGCGCCCGATAGACTTGCCTCCGTAGGTGACCT
>JAUWJN010000087.1 GCA_030607655.1 bacterium | reverse complement strand
GGCAGCGTATGGCTGGCCGCGGCAGTGGCCGCCATGTTTGGGGTCATCCCTCTCATTTCTGAAGCCGTGTTCTGGTATGAGGCCCGGCTCTACGTAATAAGTACTTTTTTCGTCCTCTGGGCGGCGGTAGCAAGCGTCAACCCCAAGGTCCCCACGGCACGGCGAAACGTAGTTGTGTTCTGTCTGCTTTTCATTGCCGTGCTGTTTTGTGAACAAAGTGGGCCGGTCGCCGTGGGGCTCGCGCTGGGACTGTGGCTGGTCAGAGCTGACTGGGCGCGCACGTGGCGGCAGGTCCTCCCGGCCTGGTTCGCAGGACCCTTGAGCGGTTTCGCCGTGCACCTCGGGTTTCGTTATCTTTTCGGTTGCCCCAGAGTCGCGGCTTGGCATGGCTCTTTAGAACTGCTGCGCAGCCCCTTCCGGCATTGGATGGGCCGCACGGTGCACTTTGCCGGAGGCCAGCACCTGCTCGCCCACCCCGAACTTTCTATTGTCCTGATTAGCTTCCTCGCGGTGGTGGCTATCGCAGTGGTGCGTACTCGCCCGTCCAGTGGGCGCCGCGTACGCGGGATCATTATTCCATGCCTGCTGGCTTTTGCCGGAGGCATCGCACCGTTTATGTTCAACACTTACTTCCCCGGACGCGCATTGTATAACCTCGCCCCCTGGGTGGCATTGGCGCTAGTGATTTTGGCCCATACCATCTTCCGTCGGGCCGCAGTCGTTGCCATTATATTGGCGCTCGCCATGGCGACCGTCGCCACATTGGGCAGCGCCAGCACATTCCTAGTGGTAAACAGAGCACAAGAGCAGTACTTTGCCGCCTTTGAGAAGGTACTCCCTGATCTGCCGTCGGGGGTACGCAGGATCTGGGCAAAAAACGCCGTCCAGGAATGCGGGCCCTGGTCGGTTTATGAAGATACGTGGAGCCTGCAGGCAGCGTTGGCCACCCTATACAACATCGGGCCTCCGGGCTTAGAAGTTTGGTCTCGCCGAGGGCCCTGTCCTTACCCGCCGGAGACAATTGACCTCATAGTGGTCTGGCATCCAGAGAGTCGGAAAATGGAAGTTATCTGGCCCCGCCGGAATCTTGGCCAATCCATAGAATAGTCCGTCAGGTACTATCAGTAGATCGGTCAGATACATGCCAGGCCAAGCCAGATCCCTGGCCGTCATACGTGCTATGTCTTCTCATCCAACAATTGTGCACGTAGCCGCTGGGCTAACTGGGTATGGCGCTGGCGCTCGCGAGCCGTCTTGATGGCCTTCCCCAGGCCACGGCGATTACCCACTATGCAGGCCATCTTCTCGGCGCGGGTAAGAGCGGTGTATAGCAGATTGCGCTGCAGCATTACATAGTGGCTGCTGTGGATGACGATTACCACCGCCGGGTATTCGCTGCCCTGGGACTTGTGAATGGTCAACGCGTAGGCCAGTTCCAACTGATCAAGCTCACCGAAGTCGTAGCTGACCTCCGCTTGATCGTACCCCACCGTGAAGACGTGGCGCTCGGCATCAACACTCGCCAGCTCACCGATGTCGCCATTGTACACCGATTTGTCATAGTTATTGACCGTTTGCAGGACTCTGTCGCCCTGGCGGAAGATAGTCTCGCCCCGCTGCAATTCGGCCTTGCCGGGAGCCGGTGGATTGAGCCGCTGCTGGAGAGCCACATTGAGTACCTGTACCCCTAGGGGCCCCCGATGTAAGGGAGTGATGACCTGTATCTGCGCCGGCGAGAAGCCCAGTTTCGGCAGGCTAACCGTGGCTGTCCGTATCACTTTCTCGGCCGCCACCTCCGGGTCGTCTTCCTCCAGTAGCACACAATCCTCTTGCTGCCAGCTCTCGGGGCTGGGCAGATACGGCGACTCGCCCTTGTTTATCCGATGGGCATTACGCACCAGCAGACTGCCCTGGCGCTGGCGGTGAATAGTAGTCAGCCGACAGATCGGCAAGACCTCCAAGTCAACCAGGTCGCGGAGCATATTGCCGGGGCCAACACTGGGGAGCTGGTCAGCATCGCCCACTAACACCAGTTGCGCGCCCTCCCCGAGTGCCCGCAGCATATCGTGAGCCAATAGTACGTCCACCATACTGACCTCATCAATTATCAGCGTATCAACCGGTAGCGGTTCAGCCTCGCCGTAGCGAAAGCCGCCCCGACGAGGGTCATATACCAGCAGGCGGTGAATAGTAGAAGCGGGGCGGCCGGTGAGCTGCTCCAGACGCTTGGCCGCCCGACCCGTGGGCGCCGCCAGAGCCACTCGCCGGCCCAGCGCCTCACAGGCATCGGCCAGCAGGCGGATAATAGTAGTCTTCCCGGTGCCCGGCCCCCCGGTAATCACACACAGCCCGCTGCTCAGCGCAGTCGCCACCGCGCTTTCCTGCTCGGCAGTCAGGGGCAGTTCCCCAAAGGCCTCGCGGCGCTGCAGCCATTCGTGCAACTGTTCGCTGGTGGGCACCTCTTCGTCCTTCACCTGAGCAATAGCGGCTAAGCGCTGAGCTACCTCGCGCTCGGCCGCGATCATTGCCGGCAGGTACACAGTTGCCCGCTCATCCGGGCCCAGCCCGCGTTCCAGAACTACCTGCTCGTTCTCCGCCAAAGCGGCGAGAGCCACCTCTAACTGTTCTACCGGCATCCGCAGCAGGGAAGCGGCACCGGCTAGCAACTCATCCTGGGGCAGATAGAAATGGCCGGCCTCAGTGGCCTGGTCTAAGGTATGCAGCAGCGCCGCCTGTAGCCGCTGGGGAGCATCTGCTGGCACCCCCACGCTGCGACCAATCTTGTCAGCGGTGGCAAAGCCGATTCCCGTGATCTCATGCGCAAGCCGGTAAGGATTAGCCTCTAAGACTTCAATGGCTTGCGGGCCATAGCGAGTATATATCCGGGTGGCCAGCGCCGTGCCCAGGCCATGTTGGTGCAGAAACATCATCACCCGATGAACGTCTTGATGTCGCTGCCAGGCCTCAGTGAGTGCCGCCGCTCGCTTCGGGCCGATGCCGGCAACTTCGCGCAGCCGTTGGGGTTCATCATCCAGAATCTGGAGGGTCTCATCACCAAATTGCGCCACCAGCGCCGCGGCCAGCTTAGGGCCAATGCCGTTCACCAAGTCACTGCCCAGGTATCGTTGGATGCCCTCTGTGGTGGTCGGACGGATGAGCTGGTACTCACGGAAGTTAAACTGGCGGCCATAGCGAGGATGTTCTTCCCAGTTCCCCGTTAATCTGAGCGTCTCGCCGGCGGCCGGTTCAAGCATAATGCCTACCGCGGTAATGACGCCGGACTCCTCAGTGGCCACCCGCAATACCGCCCAGCCTGTTTCCGGGCGATGAAAAGTAACCCGCTCCAGGCTACCCTGAATCGTTTCTTGTTCAGATGAATTATCCGTGAACATAGCTGCAATCGGCCTTCATTGCACTTAGCACTTAGTGGCTAGGTTACGCAAGCCAGCCGGTTTTTGTCAAGTTGACCTAAGAGGAACCAGACCGTCGGGCGAAGAATACAATCCTACTAATAAGACCTTAATGGGAGGAATAACAATGGCACAAGATATGACCGGCCACGAACGGATACTGACTGCGCTGTCCTGTGAGGTGCCGGACCGGGTACCCGTCTTCGAGCTGTATCTTAACGAGTCCAGCATCATCAATATAGCCAAACTCCTCGCGCCGGGGAAAGTGACCGTAGAGGCCGAGGCGGATATGTTCGGCGAAGAGCGCGATGATATTCTGGACTTGTATTGCCTGATAGTCACCGAACTGGGGCTGGATGCCACCTGCTCGAATTTCTCCATTGGTCTTGAGCAGATTGACGAGAAGACCGCCCGGGACAGATTCGGCACGCTTTATACACTCAGCGAGCACGGGGAGCCCCTGCCGTTTGACAGCCCCATCAAGAGCTACTCTGACGCGGCGGGATTTGATATGGCGGCCCAACTGGAGGACGAAGACCTGGCTCCCATACAGCATATAATGGAGAAACTGGGACCCGACCGGGCCCATTTTCTGGTAGTTAACGACCCATTCAAGGTAAGCTGGCGGCGGCGCGGGGGCCTGGAGAATCTCCTGATGGATTACGCCTTGGACCCGCAACTGGCGCTCGCCCTGAGTCGCATTGCTACCGACTTTGACCTGGCAGTCATTGAGAAGGCAACCAAGCTCGGGGTTGACTTCATAGTTATGCCCGGCGACTTATCCAGCGAAACAACTACCTTAATTTCTCCGGACCATTATCGCAAGTATGTCAAGCCCTATCATCGCGAAATCGTGGAATGCGCCCATCAACACGGCCTGAAGATAGTAAAGCACTCGGATGGGAATATGTGGCCGATTCTGGACGACTTCCTTGAGGTCGGCTTTGATGGGCTTCATCCCATTCAGCCCCAGTGCATGGATATTCGTGAAGTCAAGAGCTACGTGGCAGGGAAAGCCTGTATATTGGGGAATATAGACTGCCGTGATCTGCTGGTCTTCGGCACGGAGGAAGAAGTCGAAGAGACAGTCAAGGAGACCATTGAGATAGCGGCTCCCGGGGGCGGTTACATCATTAGCTCTTCTAATTCCATCCACCCGGGCTGCAAGCCGGAGAACTACATCGCGATGGTCCGGGCTGCCCATCAGTATGGCGTTTACTAGTCCCTAATACAAGTGTATAGGAGTGAGAGGATAATGAATCTGCTACTAATTGTCAGCGATACTTTCCGCTGGGACTATCTTGGCTGCTACGGCAACGACTGGATTCACACTCCGAATCTGGATCAACTAGCCGCCGAAAGTGCGGTCTTTATGGACGCTTATGGTGAAGGCTTGCCGACCCTGCCGGCGCGGAGGGTGATGCTTACTGGCCGTCCGGTGTTCCCGTGTGCCTACATTCCCCAGCACGGTGAGGATTTTGTAATGTTCGGTTGGCACCCGCTGTTTGATGAAGATGTCACCCTCGCCGAGTGGCTTAGCCAGCATGGCTATGTAACGAGTTTCGTGACTGATGTTTATCACATGATGAAGCCGGGCAAGAACTTCCATCGTGGTTTCGACTGCTGGCACTGGATCCGCGGGCAGGAAGATGACCGATACGCATTACGGGATAATTCCCAGGTTCGGGAGCTGCTTGCCCAGACCACCATAGCTCCTGAAGAAATCTCAAGGAATCACTGGGTCATTCAGCACTTGATAAACCGCAAGGATTGGACCAGTGACGAAGATACCTCGGTGGCCAAGGTAATGATGAAGGCCGCCCAGTGGCTCAATGAGTATACCTTAGATAACCCCTTCTTCCTGTATGTAGACTGCTTTGATCCTCATGAGCCCTGGGATCCGCCTCCTGATTATGCCCGTTTGTATCATTCAGGATACGAAGGTTTGGCTGGTGTCTGTCCGCCCAGTCAAGAAGAAGAAATGACCCCAGAACAAGTCCGCTGTATTAAAGCCGCCTATGCTGGCGAGGTTACCCTAGTGGACTACTGGATCGGACACTTGCTTAATACGCTGCGGGAGCGTAATCTGATGGACGAGACGCTCATTGTTTTCACTTCAGACCATGGGACCATGATGGGTGAACAGGGACAGATCCACAAAGGGGAAAGTCGGCTCCGCAACCAATGCACCCGGGTTCCCTTACTGATTCGCGACCCTCAGGGCGAAGCTGCCGGCCAACAGGTCTCGGGATTTGTTCAGCACCATGATATTATGCCCCCCGTACTCAATCTTCTCGGCACGCCAGCCCCGGACCGTGCCCTCGGAGCTGACTTCTGGCCCCTGGCGGCTGGCAAACAATCATCACCGCGCGAGACCATCGTCATCAGCTGGGGCCGGTACTGCAGTGTCCGCACCAGCCGCTGGAACCTGGTGGCCTCGTGGATGGACCTGCCCCAAGGTCAGCCGCCGCTGCGCGAATTGTATGACCTACAGGCCGACCCCGAGGAACTCAATAACATCTATGGCAAGCATCCCCAGGTAGAGCAGGAACTGGAGGAGTTTATGCAGGACTATATGCGGCGGCAGGCCTCCCTGACCACGGGGAATATCCAACAGCCCGACCGCGAGGTGGCCAAAGAGATTACCACCACTGTTGATGCCCTGCCTGGACACAGATAGAAAGGGAGCGAGGAGCCAATTTTGAACCTGGCCTGCGCCAATAACGTCTATGAAAACTGACGATAGCGTGCCTCCGTCAAGGGTTACATGTTTAGCCCAGTTATTGCCGTCAGAGATACGTCTGGCGCTTGCATATTCTGTATCTGTTTGGGTATAATAAGAATAAGGGCGCACACAATCTCCCCAGTTGGTAATTGCTGGGGAGGAGTCAGCGTGTAACTAGCCTAATTGATAACCTGCGGAGGTGAGCTATTATGTATCGGTCCACGATGATGGTAGTACTGTTGTGCCTGGTGGTGGGGACTGTAGGGATCGCCGAAGAATTCGATATCTCCCAGACGCTGCAACCTTCGTTCTCCGACATCGCTTTACTCGCCAGCCGTCTGACCTACTACAACCAGCACGACGACGCTGCCACGGCCAGCTACACGTGCTGCAAGCCTTACCAGCACAAGGAGATAATGGATGCCATCAAGGCCAACGAAGTCTACCTGGACACATACCCCCGCAGCGATTATGCCGATGACACCCTGATGCACTATGCGTGGGTAACTTCGGTACAAAAGGACTTCCGGGCGCAAGTGGCGGCCTACAGCCTATTGCTGGATCATTATCCCGACAGTCACATGGCCGACGACGCCGCCTGGCACCTAGGCCGACTCTACTCCAAGGACAAGGACCACCTGGCAGCGATAGATACGCTAGAGTTTCTGATCGATAAGTTCCCCCAGAGTACCTACGCGGATGACGCCTATATGCTGCTGGTGCGCGAATTTGACGCGGTGGACGATGAGCTGGCCACCATAGACACCCTCAAGGAGTTAGCCTATAAGCACCCGACCAGCGACCACTGCGTCAAGGCTCTGTGCCTGCTGATGCGCAAGTACTTCTCGGTAGAGAGCTATGACCGGGCGATAGAGGTCGCCGAGGAGCTTATCGGGCGTTACCCGATGTCCGATTGCGCCGATGACGCGCAGATGATAATTGCCGATTCATTACGGCTGCAGGGCAGGTGGCTGCCGGCCATTGACGCGTATGAGGACCTGATTCATAGAATGTACGGTAGCAGCCACACTAATCGGGCGATGCGCGAAGTCAATAATCTACGCAAGCGGGTCACCGGCGGTGGGCGGAGGGTGGCTGGAGAGCTTTATAACCCCCTGGAGTGGAATCCCGGCCGGGAGGCTGCCGATCTGTGGGACCTGGCCATGCACCACGAGAACTACCGGGGATATGCTGAGGCCATTGAGCTATACCGCGAGTTTATCCACAGATTCCCCGGGCAGGATAACTTTGACGACGCGTTCTATCGTATTGGTGAATGCTATCGGCAGATGAAGTATCTGTTCGAGGAAGTCAACAAAGCTAAAGGGCCCGAGGACCTTTTCCGGCTCAGCAGCCGCTACGCTGACGCCACGGGGGCCTACCAGATGGCCCCAACCGCAGATGAGGTTGGGGCTATTAAGGATGCCAGCAGCGCTTATGCTGCTATCATCAATGATTTCTATGGCAGTCCGCTGCGTGACAATGCTCTCTACCAGATAGCCATAGCCTATACTCCCTACGAGAACCCGGAGGCAATTCCGCCCGATGCGGCTTTTACTTTCCAGGAACTACTGATACATTTCCCCGGCAGCGACTATGAGTTTGAAGCTATGGTCAAGCTGATTCGCTTCTACGCCGACCCCAAGAATTACGAAACAGTTCAGCAGATGTATCCGCAGGCGGCGGCAGCTATGCCGGACATATTCCCCCCCGGGCTAGTGGCCGATAAGGAGATATTCCTGCAGCTTACGAATCTGTACAAGCAGCATACCGAGCATGCCTGGTTTGAGGCCCACTTCAACCATATTAAGTATGGCATAACTCCCCCAGATTTGGTGCAGCCTGCCTACTACTATCAGTCGGCCCTGCTAATGTCGCAGGGAGAATTTGAGCGCGCCGCCCAACTGCTGGGGCAATTACTCCGCATCTCCCCCGGTGATTTTGCCGCCCCCGCGACTTATCTGCTTGCCAGATGTCACCAGAAACTAGGACACACCCAGCAGGCCCTAGCGGCCCTCACCGAGCTGACCACTACCCACGAGCAAAGCGGACTGGCCGATGACGCGGTCTGGGTAAGAGACGAAATTAATGGGAACACCCAGGATAGTGCCCAGTATGCTCAACAGTTGGCGGATGCTTTCGGCGTCTCCGCTGCTCACCTGGATGTCCACGTGGGGGACAATGTCGTCGTATTCGCTCCTTACTCAGTAGCACCGCTTATGCGGCAGTACAATATGCCCAATATTTGGAATGCAGCCCAAGAAGTCCTGGCTGACTGGTGCGGCACAGAACAGGCCACCAAGACCATCATCTACGTGGAGCCCGACGGCAACCAATCGGCCGGCAACCCTATGCGAGTCAGTGCCCGGGGCATCAAGGATCCCCCCGACTGGATGT
>JAUWJN010000043.1 GCA_030607655.1 bacterium | reverse complement strand
TAACTAACGCCGAGTTGTTCGTAGGACACCTTTTTTGTATGCTGCATAACTAGTGCCATTATGGCCTTAGCCAGCTTCTCTGGATCGTGCCGCGCCCAGTTATCTTCGGATATTAAGTCGCGGGCGATAGGGATAAAGCCCCGTTGCGAAATCTGCCGACCGTCGTAGGCCACAAAGTCCGCCCCCTCCTGTTGATAGCGCTTCAAGACCTCGGGCTGCGGCTGGCGATTGTTGAACAATACATAATCAAATACCGGTTGCGGTACGTGGTTAGTAATAGCCTGGATATGGTCAGTCGCCGTAAAGCCGTCAGTCTCCCCAGACTGGGTCATTACGTTGCATACATAGACCCTGATTGCCTGGCTGACCGCCAGAGCCTGGGCTATCTGCGGGACCAGCAAATTAGGAATAATACTGGTAAACACACTGCCCGGGCCGATGATAATGACGTCTGCCTGCTGGATTGCTTGCACGGCCTCCGGCAGGGCGGCTGGCGTCGGCGGATCCAGATACACTCGCTCAATGGGCTGGTCGGTTTTGCCTATAGTCGTCTCGCCGCGGGCCGATTCGCCCCCACCTAATTGGGCACACAGAGTAACCGCCTGTTTAGTGGGAGGCACCACCCGTCCCCTGATAGCCAAAATCTGACTACTGGCCCGCACGGCTTGCTCAAAGTCGCCGGTTATCTCCGTCAGCGCAGCAATGAGCAGGTTGCCGAAGCTATGGCCCTGCAAATCGGGAAGGCCACCGTCAAAACGGTAGTCAAAAAGCTGAGTCATCAGCGGCTCAGAATCGGCCAGGGCGACCAGGCAATTGCGCACATCCCCCGGCGGCAGAATACCTAAATCCTCCCGCAGTCGTCCTGAGCTGCCGCCGTCATCCGATACCGCCGCGATGGCCGTAAGATTGGAACTATGCTTTTTCAAACCCCGCAGGAGACTCGAGAGCCCAGTACCGCCACCGATCACTACGAATCGCAACCCCGTATCCTCGCTGCGCCGCGATAGCATTATATCTACCAGGCGCTCCTCTTCCGCCGGCAGGAAGGTGCGCGCCACCGCCCGCATCATTCCCCGTACGCCCACTATTACCGCAAACAATCCCAGGGCGATACTAATGGCCCCGACCAGGGGTGCATCCTGCGGACCGACCCAAGCAGCTATCTCATAGGCGACCAAATTGAAAACGCATATCACGCCTATCCCCAGTAAGGCCAAGCCGACGAAGAGCAATCCGTACCAGCGCTTTATCCCCAGACCCGGGTATAGCCAGCGCAAAGGTCGCGGCCATCTGTCGAGCTGAGCCTTCATCATCTAAATCGCTGTCTCCGCCGTAAGTTACATCTGTCGCTACCCAGTATAAAAAGAGAACCTCTCTGCGGGCTCTCGTGCCTGCTACTAGTAGCTGCAGATGTGCTATTCAGCTTGTGCTGCGGCCAGATTCCACGGCTGTCAGTATATTGATTATAACAATAATCTGTGAGCAAGTCAACTGATTCATCGGCTAACCGACAATACACAGCCGGCAGCAGGGAGCAGCTAATTAACCGGCCAAAAATCGGAGTAGATTACGCGCCTGCTCTATTCAGGAAGCCAAGAAGGACCAGCGCCAACTGGGGGCAGACTAACAGGGTCAGCCCTTGCATTATGTTAGGCTTTGTTGTATACTATCGCTGTGTGAGGTAGCTTAGTTTAGGCTACCAAGTCTTGTCAGTTGCTGTTCCGGGGTGCCGTATGGACATTCCTCCATGGGCCTGCCGGAAGTACAACAGGACAGGCTGAATCTTATCACTATGGAGGTTGTTTGTATGCCCACCGGCACAATTAAGTGGTTCAATGACGCAAAAGGGTATGGATTTATCGAAAGAGAGGAAACCGGGGACGACGTATTCGTACATTACTCAGCTATCGCCGGCCAGGGCTACCGGACCCTGACGCAAGGCTCGGTGGTCGAGTTCGAGATCGAAGAGACTGATAAGGGCCCCCGTGCCGAGAATGTGGTAGTCGTTCAAGCTGCTCCCCAAAACGATGAGACTGTCTGGTAGGGATAACTCCGTGGTTGGCTTGTCGTGTTGTTTACCTCGCCATTATTAGCAGCTAGCTGACAGGTTCAGATTAGCAATTGAAGTCACAAAGATAGGCTGGCACCTAGCTGAGGGCCAGTCTGTTTTAATGTGATCGACCTATCCACCAGCAACGTTGCGCGCCTAGTCAGGCCGAGGGCTAACTTATGGGGATGCTTTCTATGGGCTTCTTCTCCAGCTAGTGATACCCCGCTGTCGCTGGCTTTATCCCTCCGATTGCTGGCCGAGGCCAGCATTTATGGCCACCGCCAGGTCAGCAATCGTCACTGGCTTGCCCACCACTTTGTCAACGTGCGTAGCCCGGGGGCCACTAAGAGGGTTGTCCCAGCCGGTCAGGAGGATGACATAGATGCCCGGATCGGCTCGCTTAGCAGCCTCAGCAACCTGCCAGCCCGAAATATTGGGCATCCCCAGGTCGGTGATGACCACGTCATAATTATCCGTATTCAGAAGCTGGAAGGCCTGCTGCGAACTGGTAGCCGCGATGGCTTGGTGACCTAAGGTATCCAGCATCTCCACTAATAGCTCACACAAAACCGGCTCATCATCTACTACCAGCACTCGGGCCTGAGCGTGCTTGACGGGCATGGTCATCTCTCCAATCGAAAGGCTGGGCTCATCACTGCGGGGGAGGGTGAGGGTGAAAATAGTACCTTTTTGTGGAGTGCTATCTACGGCCAAGTCGCCGCCGTGGCGCCGAGCGATGTCACGCCCTAAACTGAGCCCTAATCCCGAGTTCTTCGCATCCTTAGTGGTGAAGAACGGCTCAAATACCCGTTGCTGGATATCGGGAGCCATACCTTCGCCGGTATCAGAAACTGCCACGGCCACCGTTGCAGCGTCGGCGCGGGTGCTAATAGTGATCTTGCCTCCGGCAGGCATCGCGTCGCAAGCGTTCATCACCAGATTAGTCAGAAGCTGGCGCAATTCGGATGGATTGCCCATTATGGTAGGAATGGGTGCCAGGTTCTGCTCCATCTGAATGATGATTCCCTCGCGCTGAGCTTGATCAGACCACCGGTAGCGGGTGGTCGCTATTACATCGTCCACCAGGGAGTTGAGGTCCACTGGTACCAGCTTCTCTTCGGGCAAGTCGGCACGCGCGAAGCGTTGAATTCTCTTTACGGTCTCGGCGCCATCCAGGGCGGCCTGCTCAATAACCTGCAAGGCCCGCTGAGCCTCCGGGGCCTGGAGCTTCATCAGTAACAGTTGAGTTCGCCCCAGTATAGCGCCCAGTAGATTGTTAAAGTCATGGGCTACGCCACTAGCTATTTGCCCCAGTGCCTTCAGACGTTCGGCCTCTAGGGCCTGCTGCTGAAGTTCATTTCGCCTCATTACATTGCGGACGAAAATCTGATAGATCTCCTCCCCGCCCACTTGCAGTTTGCTCACCGAGGCCTCAAAGGGGAATTCAGTGCCGTCGCGGCCTCGGGCAGTTCCCTCCAGGGAGGTAACTTGGTTGAGTTCATCAACCCGGGCGGCTTGCTGTTGCAGCCACTGGCCTCTATCTTCCGGCAGTAGCCGAGATAGTGGCAGCCCAATCAGTTCATCAAGCTCATAACCACTCAGGGCAGCGGCCACCTGATTAGCTTCTAATATCTTCCCCCGGGAGTTGACCAACAGAATACCGTCGGCGGCGGTTTCCATTAGGCTGCGATACTTTGCTTCTGCTGATGTGGACTGCTCCATCACCTGTCCCCGTGGCGTAGCTTGTCGCCCACAATCAAGCGACCCCAGGTATGATGCTGTGCCTGCGCCTGATTCAGTGGGCCCGCCAAGATGCTATTGCGCATTTTATATTTCGGCATCGCGCCGAAAAAGTTAACCCCCAATTGGCTCACTACTGATTCTCCTCGTAGATCGCCAAGCCCATGGATGAAAGGAGGTACATAGGGCGGGCAGCGGGAAATTGGCTTCCTGAGCATCTATTAGAAACTCAAGCAGCGCCAGGAGGTGTTTGCCATTCGCACTAAATTTGGAGTTATGGGTTCCGCCGGAGGTGAATTGACTGAGGATACGTTGGCGAAGGCTTATCAGCTAGGCGAACAGATTGCCCAGCACGAGTGCATAATTCTCACCGGGGCCTGCCCGGGATTGCCGCATGAAGCGGTCCTGGGTGCTAAGGCCCACCAGGGACTGGCCGTGGGAATCTCGCCCGCTCTCAGTCTGCACGAACATATTGAGAGATACCATTCACCTTATGAAGAGTATGATGTTATCATCTTTACCGGCAGCGGCTTGATGGGGCGAGAAATAACAACTATCAGAAGTTGTGATATCGTCGCGATTATGGGCGGCCGTTCCGGCACATTGGGTGAGTTCGCCGTGGCCTATGACGAGGGCGATCTGATTGCCGTACTGCTGGGAACCGACGGGATTGCCGATCATATCCAGCAGATAGTTAGTTTCATAGATAAGAACACCGGCGCCGAGGTCATCTATGACTCTGATCCTAGCGCCTTGGTAGAGAGAACCTTGCAAGTTCATGAGCGGCGAGTGGCAGCGGGAGTCGCTTACTTAGGGCCCCGAACTACTATATAGAAGGGAAGCTGACTACTGATGCGACTGAGCTTTCTCGGCGCGGCCCGTCAGGTCACTGGTTCCAAGTTTTGGCTCCAGACCCCCGCCGGCAATGTTTTGGTTGATTGTGGCCTCTATCAAGGCCAGGAGCATCCTCGGGTTCAGAATAACCTCGACCTCAATATTGGCCCCGCCGACATTAAATGGGTGCTGCTTACCCACGCTCACATTGACCATAGTGGCTTGATCCCCCGCCTGTATAAGTTAGGCTTTCGCGGTCAAGTAGTAACCACCGCTGCGACCGCCGACCTGTGTGAGTTGATGCTGCTGGACAGCGCCCATATCCAGGAAGAGGATGCCAAGTTCGATTTGAAGAAGTGGCGGCGCTATGGCCGGCCGGGTCCCCCACCCCAACCGCTGCATACGGTCCAGGATGTCCAGCAGTGCCTCCAGACTTTTCAGCCGGTTGCCTATGACGAGAAAATCCAACTGGCACCTGGGCTAGTAGTGCGCTTTCGCGACGCGGGGCATATCTTAGGCTCAGCCTCTATTGAGGTATGGCTTACTGAAGGCGACCAGGAGCACAAGATAGTCTTCTCCGGTGATATCGGCAGTCCTAATCGGCCGATCCTGCGTGACCCCCAGCCGCCCCCGGAGGCTGATTTCGTGGTTATCGAGTCTACCTCTGGTGACCGCCGCCACAAGCCGCGCGCCGAGAGCGTAACCCGGCTAAGGAATATTATCCGGACAACTATAAAGCGGCGGGGGCATGTACTCATTCCGGCCTTTGCCGTAGGCCGCACTCAGGAAGTGCTCTTCGAGCTGGCCGATTTTATCCGGGCCGGCGATATCCCCCAGATTCCTGTATTTGTAGACAGTCCGATGGCAGTGGAGGCTACTGAAATCTTCCGCCGCCATCCAGAGTGCTTTGACCAGGAGATGAATCAGCTTATCCAGTCAGATCAGTCGCCCTTCCGCTTCCCGGGTCTACAGATCGTCCGCACGCGTGAGGAATCTATGCGTATCAATGACTTCCGCAAGCCCTGTATAATTATCTCAGCCAGCGGTATGTGCACCGGCGGCCGCATTCGGCACCACTTGCGCCACCATCTGGGCCACCGCCAGGACACGCTACTATTTGTGGGCTATCAGGCCGCCGGCACTCTGGGCCGAGAAATACTGGATGGAGCCAAGCGGGTACAGATTTTCCCCCGTGAAACTCACCGGGTACGATGTAAAGTGGAAAGCCTGGACGGCTTCTCGGCTCATGCCGACCAGGCCGGACTGCTGGCCTGGCTGGAGCGAGTCGCTTCGAACACACCCGATGTCTTTGTAGTTCACGGTGAGGAGCAGGCGGCATTCGCTCTAAGCAAGGCCATAGTTGACCGGCTAGGCCTGCGGGTCCACGTTCCGGAAGTCTTTGATAGCTATGATCTGCTGGATACTGTTTCGCTCCAAACCCGGGCTTTCCATAGCCCAGCCATTACTTGATCAGTAGGCTTAAAATACTACAATATTGGGTAAGTATTAAATAGCCTTGACAACTGAGCTGCCGGACAAGGGCAACCCCCTGACAGTAGCCGGGGGGCTTGAGTCTGGTGACATCGCCTCAGCAGTATTGATCCCAGCAATATCCTCGTTATGGGGATAATCGCAGAAAGATAGTGAGGAGACAATAGAAGATGAAGAAACTGCTCGTAGTAACTTTGGCGACAATGATAGTACTGACGATGACGATGCAAGTGATGGTGCAGGGAGATACCAGTGCCCTCAGCGGGGCGGCGGTGGGTATGGGACCTAGGTCGGCCGCCATGGGCGGTGCGTTTGTTGCCGTGGCCGATGATGCCACCGCCTTATATTGGAACCCCGCCGGTTTGACCAATGTTACGGATACCAGTTGGACCAACAGTGTGGTCGGACGGGCCGAGAACCTGGACGTGGCGGACGAGGCCAAGGACGTGTACGATATAGTCAAGGAACTAGACATAACCCCTGGTGACTTTGACTTCATCCGCACCCAAGCTCAGCAACTAGCCGGCAAGCCTGTAGGCGGTAATGCAACGGCGATAAGTGCTGTCGCCTTCCCTAATGTAGCGCTTGGCGTCTACGGCATAGGAGGCGGGCTCGGCGAGCTACAATATACTGCCGGCACCGGCACCGGCTATGTCATAGACGGTGTTGAGGTTTACGAGGGAGAGGCAGTCTCAGTCACGGGCAGCGCTTTGTGGCAGACCAGCACAGCGGCAGCATTCTCCTATGACCTTAATGACCGGCTGGCCGTCGGCGCTGCCGTCCGCAAGATGAACCTACGCTACCGGGACAAGGATTGGCAGTCCGTGGTCGCGGTCAGTGGTACGCCACCCCTGCCCGAGATAGTCACCTCCGAGGCAGAGACTCCCACGGCAAAGGACGAAGCCACGGTGGTTGATTTAGGGCTTATGTATGCCGTAGAGCCCCGGGTTAGGCTAGCAGCCGTGGTGCGCAACCTGACGTCCCCGAACTTCGCCCTGAAGGACTCCACTGGCCAGGTAGTAGCCCGGTATAACGCTGATGCGGTTATTGACCTGGGCCTCGCGGTGAGCAGCGCAGACGGCAAGCACCTGGCCGCTTTTGACGTTCACAACATCGGTGGACGCAACGGGGACAGCTCTACTATCCATGTAGGCTATGAGTGGCAGGCAAGCTCGTTGCTAGCCATACGGATAGGCGGCACCCAGTCCACCCTAACTAGTGGGATCGGACTTGACCTGGGGTTCCTCCAGTTCGATTTTGCCATTGGGACCGGTCACAACGACACGCAGCAAGCCGGCGCGGCCATCAACTTTGAGTTCTAATTGCCTAACAGCATGTCGCCGTCTAAGACCTTTACTTGCTCACTGAGCTTGTTCCGGCCATACGCCAAACTTATACATTCGGTTAGCCGGCGGCTTGGTTCACATTGGCCTCGGTAAACATATAGCCCACGCCGGCGACGGTGATTATGTGCTGGACGTGGGCGGTGCCGGCTTCAATCTTGGCGCGCAGGCGGCTGATGTGAACATCCAGGGTACGGGTCCGAATGCTGTTATCATAACCCCAAACTTCCCACAGCAGGTCCTCGGAACGGCACACCTGGCCCGCTTTACGCATCAAGGCCTGCAGCAAGTCGAATTCCTTGGGAGTTAGCTTGACTGGCTGGTCCTGGATCAGTACCTGTCGCCCCGCAACATCCAGGTGCACCCCGCCTATTTGCAGCACTTCGGCTCCCAGAGAAGGGGCCGAGTACTGCTCAACTCGCCGCAGGCAGGCAGCCATGCGGGCGAGCAGCTCACGGGTCTCAAACGGCTTAGCCAGATAGCTATCAGCGCCGACTTCCAGGGCCGCCATCCGGTCGCCCTGGTCCTGACGGGCGGAGGTAACCAGTATCGGCACATAGCTATGCTGGCGGAACTGCCGGCATAGGTCCAACCCGTCCAGATCCGGGAGCATAAGATCCAGCAGTATCAGACTGAAGTCTCGCTCCTGGAAGTACTGCCAGGCCTGTTGACCATCGGCAGCCACAGTTACCAGGTAATTAGCATCCTCCAGCGCTGATTGGACCGACTTACAAAACTGTGGATCGTCGTCCACTAAAAGTATTCGGGAGGCCATTCATACCACCATTGCCATTCTTGGCCCCCCGTCTGAGTATTGCTGGCTCGCGCCTATTGGTCATAAGATCACGCTTTCTCTGCCCCGGTAGCTATTGCAACTTCATAGGTCAGAGATTTGATTAGTCTCACCTATGACATCGGCACGGCGCGCAGACTTCTTTAAGGAAGCAGGGGCCAAGCAAATGTGATAGACATACGTGGCAAAAGGATGCGGCGAGGTATAGCTGTGTGGATGCAAGATCCTACCCCATCAGCCAGTATCGTCTACAGTCCCCTTCCCTGCAATTAAAGACGTATTAGCTCCCGAAAGGTTCTATGCCCGGCCATATGATTTAGGACCCCAAAAACTGCTGCCGGTAGAACAATGTTCTACCGGCAGCGGATGGCTTTGGGGCTTACTATATGGTAATTAGCCTTAGCCGCAGTTTACGAGGCTTCGTCCTCCTGTTGTACCGCCTGGTGCACTTCCTTGACATCCTGGCTCTCGCGCTTGGACAGGATCAGGCCAATGCCTACGATTACCGCCAGGATCACACCGATTACCTTCAGCACGGAGCCAGCATATATAACGATTAGCGGGGCTACCAGCAGACCCACGATGTTCATCACCTTGATGACGATATTAAGGGAGGGCCCAGCGGTGTCCTTGAAGGGGTCGCCCACGGTATCACCCACCACGGCTGCCTTGTGGGCATCACTGCCCTTACCGCCAAAGGCCCCATCCTCGATTAGTTTCTTGGCGTTGTCCCACGCCCCGCCGGAATTACACAGCAGCACCGCCAGCAGCTGGCCGACGACGATAATACCGGCCAGGTATCCGCCCAGGCCCTGCCACCCCAGCCAACAGCCGACGATTACGGGGATGAGTACAGCCAGCAGACCGGGCGCGATAAGCTCGCGCAGCGCCGATCTAGTGCAAATATCCACCACTTTAGCTGATTCGGGTTTGGCGGTGCCTTCCATCAGTCCGGGGATCTCGCGGAACTGGCGGCGCACCGCGGTGATAATCTGGAAAGCCGGGCGGCTTACCGCGCGGATAGTCATTGAACTGAACAGGAACGGCATTGCGCCGCCGATGAGCAGGCCGACGAAAATCATAGGATCATTCAGAGGCAGGCTCAGCCGCCGCAACGCTTCCATGTTGACTACCTCACTGCCCGTGGTCCCGGCTAGTCCGGCGGCTACTTTGGACAGGTACGAGCCGAACAGAGATATCGCGGCAATTACTGCCGACGCAATGGCTATCCCCTTGGTGGCGGCCTTGGTAGTATTTCCTACCGCATCCAATATCGCTACATTTGAGCCGGCCTCTTCTACCCCGGCCATCTCGGTTATGCCTTGGGCATTGTCAGATACCGGCCCAAAGGTATCCATCGCGACAATGACGCCGGTGGTCGTCAGCATTCCCATCCCGCACAGCGAGACGCCGTAGAGAATATCTACCGGGCTGGCACCCGTACCGAAAATGACAACGGAAAAGGCAATGGCCGCACATATCGTTATCAGTGACCATACCGAACTTTCCAGCCCCTCAGCAAATCCGGTAAGTAGATTGGTAGCCGAGCCGGTTTGCGCCGAGCGGGCGATACCATCAACGGGTGGATTGCCCGCCAAGGTGTAATATTGAGTCAGCCGGTAGATGACCAGCGCTAATATTATCCCGGAAGTGGTAGCCCAGAACAACTGGAGCCACTGGCCACCAGGAGTCGGGCCTACATAATACTTCGTTATCAGCAGGAACCCGATGGTAGACAGTACTGCTGACCACATCATGCCCCGGTTGATGGGGTTTATCGGCGATTCTTCCTCGCTGCGCAGTTTGACTATGGCAATCCCCACCATCGAGGTGAGTACGCCAATAGCGCGGACCAGCAGCGGGTAAACGATCCATACGGTGGCCTTGCGCGGGTCGGTGGCGAAGTAGGCCAGAGCTAAGATCATTGAGGCTACCAGGGTAGCTTCGTATGACTCGTATAGGTCGGCGGCCATGCCGGCGCAGTCGCCGACGTTGTCACCCACGTTATCCGCGATAACGGCGGCATTACGAGGATCATCCTCGGGAATACCGGCCTCCACCTTGCCCACCAGGTCAGCACCAATGTCGGCTGCCTTGGTGAAAATGCCGCCGCCCACCCGCATAAATAGCGCCAACAGACTCCCGCCGAAAGCAAACCCTAACAGCACTTCGGTGGCGTGTTCTTTGAAGATCATAAACACAATGACGGCCCCCAGCAGCCCCAGGGTCACCGTGAACATCCCCGTTACCCCCCCAGTCTTGAAGGCGATATCCATAGCCTGCGCCAGGCTACTGCGCGCCGCCTGCGTACAGCGCACATTGGCTCGC
This sequence comes from bacterium, assembly GCA_030607655.1. Classification (GTDB taxonomy): domain Bacteria; phylum Armatimonadota; class Zipacnadia; order Zipacnadales; family Zipacnadaceae; genus JALGTV01. The sequence goes on along the minus strand of JAUWJN010000043.1, from coordinate 1,158 downwards.
ACCGCCAGAGTCATACCCAAATATCCAGTCAGTCCGGAGCCTAATGCGCCCAACATAAAGGCCAGCCCCCGAGCCACCGCGATCTTCCAACTTATGCCCAGCCCACTCAGAAACAGCAGTATGGCTAAAATGACCAGGAAGAACAGAATGGTCCGGAACTGTCGCGCCAGATAGGCATAGGCGCCTTCCTGGATTTGGCCGCTAATGCTGCGCATCTCCTCCGTGCCCTCCTCGGCCGCCAGTACCGTCTTGCGCAGATACAAGGCATACAGCACCCCCAGTATCGCTGCCACTATCACTCCGTACAGAGCTGACTGTTCAAAACTGGTGAATTGCAACGCTATCTCCTCCCAACTTCTCGCTGGTCAATAAGAATATACTGATTATACTGATTTTCGTCGCATTGTCAAATACCCTTGCCGATATGCACCGAGAATTGAAACCCCTTACTCAGAAGATTCCGCCGCCGGCCACTGTCACCGTGCCTATCACCAGACAATATCCGGCAAAGTATATGAGATTACCGGCGCGGACGACCCGCACTACAATGTTTATGGCTACATATCCGCTGACGGCGGCAACGACTCCCCCTACCAGGTATGCTGCCAATATTCCCGGCTCCGGAGGTTGGGCAGCTAATCTGGTGGCCTCAAGGACAGTTCCCCCAAGTATAACTGGCGCCGACAGCAGGAACGCGAATCGCGGCGCCCAATCCCGCTGCAAGCCCCGTGCCAAACCCGCGGCGATGGTGCAGCCGGACCGAGACAGCCCGGGCACCAGGGCGAGGGCTTGAGCTATCCCGATTATGACGGCATCCACCAGCGTGGTGTGCGAGCGGTCTTTTTGCCCCCTCAGCCAATTAACTCCCAGCAGGATCAAACCGGTAGCTATCAGCGCCAAGCCCACGGCCAGTATGTTGTCAAATAGCTGCTCAACTGTGTCCTCGAACAGGTAGCCGAGCACTGCCGCCGGTATCGTCCCGATGAGCAGCAGCCCCACCAAGCGCCGGGCCCTGGTGAGCTGCTCGTGCTCCGCCTCGTCTTCGGACGCCCAAACGACTAGACTCTTGAGCATCTGAGCGAAATCTCGCCAGTAGTAGGCAAAAACGCCCAGCAGTGTTCCGAAGTGTACTACGACCACAAAGGCGAGAGGAAGCTG
>JAUWJN010000049.1 GCA_030607655.1 bacterium | reverse complement strand
GTCAGTGTTGATGAGCTATTAGGGATTGTCCAGGGGCTGGCCGGCGAGGGCACGCATCATTCCATAGCTTTGACCGGTGGCGAGCCACTGCTGTATCCGGACTATATCGCCGCGCTGGCCGCTGCTCTGCGCCAGGCCGGCCAGACGGTCTCCCTGGAGACGGCCGGTCATCTGCCCCAGGCATTGAGTACGGTGATAAATAATATTGACTGGGTGGCGATGGATTTCAAGCTGCCCGCCACGCTAGTGGAGCCGGTAGAGCCAGCAGTCTTCGGTGAGTTTCTGCAAATCGCTCAACAGAGCGACTGCTTTGTGAAGATTGTGCTGACTGACGCGGTGCCCACCGACGAATTGCTGGCCGCCTGTCGCATTATCGCTCAGCTAGACAGCAGCGTCTCGGTAACACTCCAACCGGTCACGCCGGTTGGCGGCTGCCATCCGCCCGACCCGGCGACGCTGCTGCGCTGGCAGCTGTTGTGTAGCGAATTGCTAGATGACGTGCGCATAATTCCGCAGTGTCACCGGCTGTTGAAGGTGAAGTAATGTTGAAATGGCCGAAGTAGGTTTGACGACGACAATTCCTGTAGAGGTGTTATTAGCGGCGGGCGAGACGCCGGTTGACCTCAATAACATCTTCATCACCGACCCCGACCCGGAGGCCCTGGTCAATCAGGCCGAGCGTGACGGCTATCCCCGCAACGCCTGCGGGTGGATTAAGGGCATATATGCGGTGGCGCTGCGCCGCGGCATCAATAAGGTGGTGGCCGTAACTCAGGGCGATTGCAGCCAGACCCATGCCCTGATGGAAACCCTGCAAGCCGCCGGCGTGGAGATCATCCCCTTTGCCTATCCCTATGACCGCGACCGGCAACTGCTAGCGGCCCAGATTCAGCGCTTTATGGACTACTTTGGCGTAACTCGGCAGCAGGTCGAGGAGACTCGGGAGAAATTAAAGCCGGTCCGCCAACTGTGCGCTCAGATTGACGAGCTTACCTGGAAGGAGGGAAAAGTTACCGGCGCGGAGAATCATTATTACCAGGTGTGCTGCAGCGATTTCAACGGCGATGTGGCGAGCTTCTACACAGAGGCCCAACAGTTTTACCAGGAGGCCAGCCAGCGGCCCGCGGGGAATGTAGCAGTGAGGTTGGGGTTTATGGGCGTGCCACCGATAATAACCGACCTGTACGAGTTCACCGAAAGCCTAGGGGCGCCGGTCGTCTTCAACGAGACTCAGCGCCAGTTTACTATGATAGATAGCCTGGGGGAGGATCTGGTAACTCAATATCAGCGCTATACTTATCCGTATGATGTATTCGGGCGGATTGCGGACGTGAACCGGCAGGCAGAACTGCGCCGTCTGGACGGGGTGATTCATTACACCCAGACCTTCTGCTTCCGGCAGATAGAGGACCTATTGATAAAGCCGCGGGTGAACTGTCCGGTGCTCAGCCTGGAGGGTGACCGCCCCGCGCCGTTAGATGCGCGCAACAAACTGCGCCTGGAAGCGTTCGTGGAAATGCTGCAAATGCGCTCAGTTAGTAGCATGTAATATCAGCGTGAGGCAGGTGTAGAGTCGTGCGAATGTATCGAATCAATACTGATAATGATCATATGTTGATCCAAATAGAGGAGTCAGAGTTCCCTGAGTACGAAGAGCGCATTGAGACTTGGGTTGCCAACAATTCCGAGTGTATTGCCGAAGAAGGCAAACAGGCCCCGCTGATTATTGGGAGACAAGTGGACAGCGAGATTGGGCTCTTGGATCTACTTGCTGTGGATGCCAACGGCGATACCATTGTTATTGAGTGCAAACAGCACGCGCCGCGCACTACCTTGGCTCAGGCCATCGGCTATGCGGCTTGTGTGCGCGGCTGGGGCTACGAGAAGTTGGCAAGCATATCTGAAGGCTATTTACGTGGTGTCAAGGCCGAGCTGACTGAGCTGGACGAAGCGTTCCGCAGCCATTTCCGCAAGGGCGAAAGCGGAGAAGCCGAGCCACAGCAGTTCAACCGCAATCAGCGGATAGTGATAGTAGGCAAGGCCATTCCCAGGGCTCTTGAGTTACAGTGCGACTTCCTGCACGAGCAAGGAGTTGACATCGCTGCCTGGGAGATGTGCAAGTTTGAGTCCAAAGACGGTCAAAGTTTTGTGGGATTGAGTCGAATAATCGGCGGCGAGCCCACGCGCCCCGTTAAGCCTGTACGCCCGTCGCAGCCCTTAACTAGCGAAGAATTTCGTGAGCAATGCGAGGACCGCGGAACCTGGCGGGTTCACGAACGGATCATGAACGAAGAGTACGCTACAGAAATGCATATTGACTATACGCCCGCCGGCTATTGCTTCCGAGCGGTAAGGCAGGACGACGAAGCAAATGTGTTTTCCGGGTACACCGATAGAATCCAACTCAATTTCGGCTACCTCCCGAAGGATATTGAGTGGAACGATTTTGCCTCCCGGTTGCGCAACAAATTGCCGCTTGGCGAGGGACAACTGTTTCCTTTACTTTATATAACCGAAGGCTTTACCCAGGAGGAGCTCGACATATTCGTAGAGTGCCTGAAGGCTTTTGTACAGTCTATAGTCTAAAGGAAGGTGAGGATTATGAGAAAGACGACGGTAGTAACATTGGTGGCCTTGCTGGTGAGCCTGGGAGTGGTGGGGGCGACCTATGCTCAGACTGAGGAAGCCGCGCCGCTTATGGGTACAGTGTGTCTGCGCAGCGGCCAGGTCCTCAGTGGCGTAATCCGTGTCGCGGAATTCGGCGTAGTTCCGGGCGCGGGGGTAGGTATGCTACTGCCCGACCGTGGTTCGGTAGTGGTTGAGGTGGACGGTACGGAACACGCTGTCCCGGCCGCTCAGCTCGCATCGGTGGAAGCAATCTGGGCTAACGAGGGCACGGATGCCGAGCCGCAGTGGAAAATTCAGCAGCTCACCGTTACCACTCAAGCGGGCGAGACTATAGTGGGCCGGCCGACCTGGCTGCTGCACGCCAGCGAGGTAAGTATTGAGGGCGGGCCAACCATACATGCCTTCCCCCTGGCGGGCACCGACTTCTCAGCCGATAACCTTATCGCTAAGATAGTTATCGGTGAGCTGGCCCCCCCGGCTGAAGCCGCGCCCGTCGAGGTGGAGGCACCTGCTGAGCCGCCCGCTGAGGAGCCACCGGTCACTGAAGTAGAAGCACCCACCGAAGCCCCGGCTGAAGCCCCCGCGGTGGTGGTTACAGTACCCGCTGAGGAGGTCCATATCACTATACCTCCCATTGTGGTAGCGCCGGCGACCGAGGTCATCATCGGCGAGGGCAGTTTCAGCTTCACTGTCACCTGCCCGAAATGTGGCCAAAAGATAAAGATTACTGTCAACGTCGAGGCCGCACCGGCAGACTAGGCTTTGGGCAGGGCCATCAGTTGATGATGGGCGAGTCCTCTAGGCTCTAGTGGTGGGACGCGTAGGTTGTCCCGCTGCTGATTCCTTTTGATAGCAGGAGTAGCACCAGGTATGACTCCCGAAGAGCAACTAGAGATACTGACCGCAGGCGCTACCCATGTAGTAGTAGCTGAAGAGCTTTTGGCTAAGTTGAAGGAGGGCCAGCCCCTGCGCATTAAGTATGGCGCCGACCCCAGTGCTCCGGATTTGCACCTGGGCCACAGCGTGCCGATACGCAGGCTCAAGCAGTTCCAGGAGCTGGGCCATAAGGTAATATTCATTATCGGCGACTATACCGGCCGCATCGGCGACCCCTCGGGTCGCACCAAGACCCGGCCAATGCTCAGCGATGAGGAAATCAAGCGTAACGCCGCTACCTATGTCGAGCAGGTCGGCAAGATTCTGGATGTGGAGGAGGCCGAGATTGTCTACAACAGCCAGTGGTATGCCGAGATGAAGGCGGCTGACTTGCTCAGCCTGGCTTCCCATTACACGGTAGCGCGGATGCTGGAGCGCGATGACTTCGCTCTGCGCGTTCGCGAGGGCATTCCTATCTCTATGGTGGAGATGCTCTACCCACTTATCCAGGCCTACGATTCGGTAGCCGTGCAGGCTGACGTAGAGATTGGCGGCAGTGCCCAGCTCTTCAACTTCTTGGTGGGCCGCGATATTATGCGCGCCTACAGTCTGACTCCGCAGGTGGTGATGACCTGGCCGCTGCTAGTGGGCACTGACGGCCACCAGAAGATGAGCAAGTCGCTGGGCAACTACATTGGTATTACCGAACCACCTGGGGAGATGTTCGGCAAGCTGATGTCAATTCCGGACGAGCTTATGCCCCAGTATTACGAGCTTCTACTGGACAAGACTCCGGCGGAGGTCGCGCAGCTCCAGCAGGCGATACAATCAGGACAATTGCATCCGCGCCAGGCTAAGGCTGACCTGGCCGAGGTCGTGGCCAGTACGTATCACTCCCCGGAGGCCGCCCAACTGGCGCGGGCCGAGTTTGACGACGTCTTTGCCCAGGGCAAGCTGCCGACAGAAATGCCAGAATTGGTCTTGGGTCCGCAGGATCTGGCCGCAGGAAAGATATGGATTGTTAAGCTGATAGTGACGGCAGGTTGTGCTGAGACTAATGCCGAAGCGCGGCGACTGGTCCGCCAGGGCGCAGTGCGATTGAATGATGAGGCACTGACGGAAGAGTCTGCTGAAATTGAGGTCAAAACCGGCGACATCCTGCGCGTGGGCAAGCGCCGCTTTGCGAAGATAATTATGAGTGAGTAGCTCTCGGTTAACGGTGGGGCGACCAATAGTTTAGGTGATAACGATGGTTGTGGGCGTACCTACTGAGATCAAACAGGGCGAAAGTCGTGTCGCCATAACGCCCGCCGGCGCACACCAACTGGGAGCCGAGGGGCGTGAAGTACTGGTGCAGAGTGGCGCCGGCTTGGCAAGTGGTATCTCTGATGCTGACTACCGAGCCGCCGGCGCCAAAATGCTGGCTAGCGCCGCCGAAGTCTGGCAGCAGGCCCAGCTTCTGCTCAAGGTCAAAGAGCCCTTGCCCTCCGAATACCAATACTTCCGTGAGGATTTGTGCCTGTTTACTTACTTGCATCTGGCCTCTTGCCCGGAACTGACCCAGGCTTTACTGGCTAGCAAAGCTACCGCCGTAGCGTATGAGACAGTGCAAACTGATGACGGACGGCTGCCGCTGCTGGTATCAATGAGTGAGGTAGCGGGTAAGCTAGCCGTGCAAATCGGCGCTCATTACCTGGCCCAGCACCAGGGCGGGCGCGGGGTGCTGTTGGGGGGAGTAGCCGGCGTGCCCCCGGCCGAGGTGGTCATTATCGGTGGCGGCACGGTAGGTCTTAATGCCGCCCAGACCGCGGCGGGCATGGGAGCAGCAGTTACCATATTGGATATAGATCACGACCGGCTCAGGTATCTGGACGACATTATGCACGGGAATGTCATTACCGTATACTCTAATCCCCACAACATCGCCCGCTCCGTCTCTTACGCAGATCTGCTGGTCGGCGCCGTACTTGTGCCGGGCGCAGTAGCGCCGAAGGTGGTAACTGAACAGATGGTGCGAAGTATGAAGGCCGGCGCGGTGATCATTGATGTGGCGGTAGACCAAGGCGGATGTGTAGAGACTATCGTGCCGACCTCCTATGCCCAGCCCACATATATAAAGCACGGTGTAGTGCATTATGCCGTACCCAATATACCCGCGGCCGTACCCCGCACCTCGACATTTGCCCTCACCAATGCGACCCTGCCGTACGTACGCACAATTGCCAACCTGGGGCTGGAAGAAGCCGCCGAGCAGGATCCCGCTCTGGCCCGGGGCATAAATGTCGCGGACGGCCATGTCCGGCACCCCGCCGTCGCCGAGACATTTGACAGAAGCTAACCAGATAGGCCACAGCACCAGCACCGGCGGGCCAGCGCCGGTTTGCTTAGCTGGCAATAGGCGAATTGCAGCGGATTACAAAACTACTGGACGGCGAGTGTCAAGTGCGCTAAAATGGGTACAATGATATGTAGTGACTATCATTGCGTAGTGATGTGGCAGGAGGTATTCTGAGCCTGCAAAAGAAACCCTAATTATACTCCACGGAGGGCAGGGAGAAGATAAGTTAGTGATAGGCACCAAGAGTTTGTACGCAAGGACAGTTGTCGCCATCCTATTATTTGCTTTTCTCATTGTCTCTTATCTACCGGCCGCGGCTGACACAACTGGCAGCCCCGACACAGCACTGGCAAGTTGGCGCGAGCAATTTGTGATGCAGCAGGCGTCGCTGCAGGCGTCAGTACTGGCGGCCAGAGCGACCGACCCAGTCCTGCTGCGCCCGCAAGCTGGCTTGACTACCCAGGACATCGCCACTCAACTCTCGGCCCACCTTGGCGTTGATGTTCAGGCCTACTCCAAAGTCCCCGGCTGGACCAGCGTCCGTGTGCCTCAGGGGTTTACCACCGACCAAGTTCTACAACAGATCAACGATAGCTCCTTGGCTGAGGTCGCCTCCCGGCATGGCCGCTTCTATATCTGCGAGGTCCCCAATGATGAGTACTGCGTAGACAAAATACCCGCCATCAATTGGGATACCTTCGAGTGGGAGGACCTCGGACAATACTGGCTATTTGACGTGAATGCCCCCCAGGCGTGGGACATGCAGCACGGCAGCCCCGACACGACCATTGCCATAATTGATAGTGGCATCAGCATCTACCACGAAGATTTCCGTGATTTCAGAGACCCTGAGAATCCTTTTGACAACATCTGGCATAATCCCGGGGAGATACCAAACAACGATGTAGACGACGACGGAAACGGCTTCATAGATGACTACTGGGGCTGGGACTTCGTGGGGAGTAACATCGGCTCCACTGACGAGATGTCCGACCCGGACACTTATATGCCCCGCGATGACGAGTATCCTACGGCCTGGGACAACAATTGGTGGCTGGGAACAGACCCCTGGAGTAGTGATCCGGCCATCGGCAACGGCGAGGACGATAACGGCGACTGGGCACCCGACGCGGGCGTGACTCACGGAACTATGGTTGCCGGCATCGCGGGCGCCATCACCAACAATCGCAACGACACTGCCGGCTTTGGTGGCGACATTGCGGGAATGTCCTGGAATTGTAAGCTGATGCCGGTGCGGGTAGTCAATCCCGAAGGCTGGGGCTGGGATGAGGATGCCGCGGCCGCCATCTGGTATGCGGCCGACCACGGTGCCGATGTAATCAATATGAGCTTCAGTTTCGGCCTGCGCGAGGTGGTCCCGGAGGCTACCCTCATTATGATGGAGGAGGCTATCCAGCATGCCGTTTCTCAAGGCTGTATAGTGGTGGGTGCGGTGGGCAACTCAGGAGGTAGCGTTGGTTATCTAGGTGGTCTGGATTTCCCAGCGGATATGTCCGAGACCATCGCTGTGGGCGCCGTGGACTGGGATGGCGAGCACTCTTCCTATTCCAACTGGGCCACGGGAGATGATATTTTGGATGTGGTGGCGCCCGGAGATCACATCCTCACTGTTAGCTTGATGGACATGTACACGTGGTTGGTATATGAGTCGTTCTTTCCTGGCGAATTTGACTTGGGCGAGCACCTCATAGATATAGCCGGGGCCGGCACGTCTTTCTCCACCCCCATCGTCTCCGGGTTCGCTGGTCTGCTCAAGGCCCGCTACCCGGGCATGACCTACCAGCAGTTCCGCGAGTTCATCCAGCAGACTGCGGTTGACCTGAATGAGTCCACCTACCCTGGCTACGACATCTACCTGGGCTACGGGCGGCTGGATGCCTATGAGGCTATTCTGTATGCCGACGAGAACATCCCCGAGCCCAGCACCACTGCTCTGTTTTTGCTGGGCTTGGCTGGTCTGGCCGGCTATCGCCGCCTGCGCCGAAAGTAGTAACTACCCACGGCGTCTATCCCCATTATCCGCCGCCTTCACCGCACTTCCTCCTTAGCCTCTCAGCAGGATTTCGGTGCCGGGAGCAGGAAGTATGACCCGATGCCTGTCCACTTCAAGATAACCCGTCCGAATGATGCTGACCGGCGGATACTAGCGGACGTTCCTCCCCCCGCTCTGCCGGACTATCATCGCTGCGGCCTGGCGCAGGCGCTTGCATCAGCCCTCACCTACTGTGGCCAAACAGTTGACTATAGCTTTGTTATGGGCCTGAGCACACTGGCCTTTGCCGTAAAGCAGCCGGACTCGTTTGCCGAAGAACCCGCGCTCGCGGCACCCTTGGAGCATATCAGGGCCGCGCTCCAGGCATTGGGGTATGAAAGTCAGATTGCCGCCGACGAGCCGTCGCTATCTGTTGAGCGGATAATGCAGACGGTCAAGACAGCGGTTGAGGCGGGGCAACCCACAGTAGCATACGGCTGGGGCCCCGACCCGCCAGTGTGGGCGCTGATAACCGGCTATAACCGCGCTCAGGACTTGCTGTACGGCTATCCGATTGTCGGGGAGGCCCAGCCGCTGCTGGAGGTACCCCCGCCAACGAAGCTGCTAATATCTCTGGGGCCAGCCGGCGAATCCCAGGCACAAGCCGAGGCTGTCCAGCAGGCCCTAAGCCGGGGCGCAGAGCTGTGGGATGACCCGCCCCCTGATACCGGCCCGCTGGCCTATCACAATCTCCTGGACCTACTTGCAGACGGATCTGCTTTTGCTACCGACTTCCCCGAAGGCGCGGTGGCTGCCCACGAAGCCCTGATTGCTGGCCTGATTGATGCCCGCGCCGCAGCCATGGATTTCCTGCCGGCTAATGCTGAGCTGTTTCCTGATATCCCGGCCGCTTGGCTTCAGCAGGCTGCCGATTTGTATGCCCCACTGGTTGACCTGCTTGAGACCCGCACGCCCCCCATATTTGATTCGCTCACTTCTCAGGCGCTTGCCGATCCGCAGTGGCGTCAGGAGTGGAGTGAGCGGCTGCGCCAGGTCGCCGAACTGGACATTGAGGCGGGCGGTTGCCTGGGGCGGGCCTTCTCCGCCGAATTTGCTCCGGGCGGCGAGCAGGAGTACGAAGGCTGAGTGAGAAATACTTGCGAGCTTTCATCGCGGCGAGAATGCTGCTGTTATAATAGATAGTGGGCAGTGGATAGTCGCCAGTGGACAGGAACGGCAGATAACCGCTTCTGTAGCCCGTCGCCGTTGCCTATAGCTGCCATTGCTGTCGTTGCTGCCGTTGCTGATAGGCGGGGCAGGAATACCAGTAACACGAGACGAAAGTATATTAGTGTAGCACCGTTAGTCCTGAACAAGGAGGTAACTACTATGGCTTCACTTAAAGTAGGCGTGGTAGGACTGGGATGGGCGGCTAGCGGTCATCTGCCGGCCTTCCAGGCGAATGCGGAGATAGAGGTCGCGGCCCTGTGCTCCAGCAAGGAGTTGACTAAGGTCCAGATTCGCGAGATGTGCGGCAGCGATGCCACCCTGTATCACGATTACGATGAGTTTCTCCAGCACCCGGGCCTGGACATTGTGGATATCTGCACGCCCCCTCACTTGCATGCTGAGCAGACCATCAAGGCCGCCGAGGCGGGCAAGCACCTGATGATTGAGAAGGTCCTGGCTGTTGATTATGACAGCCTGCTGGCGATGCGGGCCGCTATTCGCAAAGCGGGCGTAAAATCTACGGTGTACTTTGAACTGCGCTTCATCCCGCACTTCCGCCTAGTCAAGGCCACTATGGCCCAGGGGTTACTGGGCGACGTGCACTATTTCGCGGTGGACTATTACCATGGCATTGGCCCCTGGTATGGGCAGTTCGAGTGGAATGTGAAGAAGGAGATAGGCGCCAGTGCCCTGCTCAGCGCCGGCTGCCACGCGCTGGATGCCCTGTTGTGTTTCGCCGACCGCGAGGTTGAGGAAGTCTTCGCCTACTCCACCAAGTCCAGCGCGGACTGGGCGCAGAAGTACGAGTATGATCCTACCTCGGTGGCGAGCTTGCAGTTCGCCGACGGCACCTGTGGTAAGTGCGTCTCGTGTATTGACTGCCGCCAGCCGTACCTGTTCAACATCCATCTGGTGGGCAGCGAGGGCACCCTGTGGAATACCAAACTCTGGTCCACCCGCCTCGAAGGGCTGCGGCCTGACGAGTGGGTCGAGCTGCCCACCACCTGCGCGGAGTCTGGTGACGTGCTGGATCACCCCTACCCGCCGCAGGTGGATCACTTCGTTGATTGCCTGCTCAATAATCAGGATTCGTTCATCAACTTTGAGGAGGCCTTCAAGACACACCGGGTGATGTTCGCCATTGAGAAATCACTGGCTGAGGCCCGCCCAGTCAAGCTCTCTGAGATGCAAGTGTCATAAACGAAGAGCTATTAGCAACGGCAGCGATGACAGCAACGACAGCTATAAGCAACAGCTCACAAAGATGTTATCTGCCGTTGTCTGTCGTTATCTGCCGTTCTCTGCCCCTAACACTCCCCTCTCCGGGACGGAGAGGGGGCGGGGGTGAGGCGGCCGTTGTCTGCCGTCATTATGTTCGCACCAAACCAATAGCGAAAGGTGAATATGAATGAGTAATGATAAGCTAAACATTGGCGTAATGCTCTCTGCCCATGGGTATCGAGACCTGGCGGAGCCTATGGCCAAAGTCGCGGACCTGGGCCTCAAACACTGTCAAGTCCACTGGGCCGCCGAGACTCCTCTAGAGCAGGGCCAGGCGCTGCGTGAGGCCGCTGATAAGCACGGCGTTACTATTGTCACGCTGTGGTCAATGCCGCCGGGCCGTATGGTCTGGGACTTCGTCCAAGGCCCTAGGACCATCGGTCTGGTCCCGCCGGCCACCCGCAGCATGCGCACCGCGACCATGGAGAACGCGGCGCGCGTGGCCGGGGCCATCGGTCTGCCCTCCATTACCACTCACCTGGGATTCATCCCTGAATTTCCCGGTGATGAAGACTATTATGGCACGGTGCAAGCGGTAAAGAGCATCGCCTTGGTCTGCCAGGCTGAAGGCATTGAGTTCTGGTTTGAGACCGGCCAGGAGACGCCGGTTACTCTCCTGCGGCTCATTGAGGATGTCGGCACGGGCAACCTGGGCATTAACCTGGACCCCGCTAACCTGCTAATGTATGGCAAGGCCAACCCCATTGATGCCCTGGATGTCTTCGGGCAGTATGTGCGGGGCGTCCACGCCAAGGACGGCGAGTATCCTACCGATGGCACCCACCTGGGCAAGGAGAAGCCTCTGGGCGAGGGGCGGGTCAACTTCCCGGTACTGGTGCCCAAGCTCAAGGAGAAGGGCTTCCGGGGCGTGCTGGCCATAGAACGCGAAATCACCGGCCCCCAGCAAACGGAGGACATCAAGCGGGCTATCAAAGTATTAGAACCGCTTTGCTGAACGGATTATGCGGAGAACCCGCTTCGCCTGAGGCGGATGAATTTTTGAAACTTGCCTGCCGGTCGTGAGGCAGGAAAAGCCGGTTCCCCGCACCCCTCCGGCAAAAACTTCTTATTCAGGGACGCCCGAGTCGGGGGTTCAACAGCAGGCGCGTCCTGACAATTGAAAATGGGTGGGGCTTCCGGTGCTAAAATGCCCGAGATGTGATGCGCCCTTGCCGGAGACTGGGCAAACCTGCCCGAATTGT
>JAUWJN010000109.1 GCA_030607655.1 bacterium | reverse complement strand
CGATGGAGTGCGGGTGCGGGAATCGCGACTGTGAGAAGTGCTGCCAGATATTTGAGCTGCTGGATGCGGTGGACGAATACATTCCCGAGCCGGTGCGCGATGTGGATCAGCCGTTCCTGCTACCGGTGGAAGACGTCTTCACCATCAGCGGGCGGGGGACGGTGGCCACGGGCAAGGTAGAGCGCGGGATCATTCACACCGGGGATGAGGTAGAGATAGTGGGGATCCGCGAGACGCAGAGTTCGGTAGTGACGGGGGTAGAGATGTTCCGCAAGACGTTGGATGAGGGGCAGGCGGGGGACAACATCGGGGTACTGCTGCGGGGCATTGAGCGGGAGGAGATTGAGCGCGGGCAGGTGGTGGCTATTCCGGGCAGTATCACCCCCCATACGGCATTTGAGGCCGAGGTGTACATTTTGAGTCAGGACGAAGGGGGGCGGCACACGCCGTTTTTCAGCGGTTATCGGCCCCAGTTCTACTTTCGGACCACGGATGTGACCGCGGCGGTGGAGTTGCCCGAGGGCACGGAGATGGTGATGCCCGGGGATAATGTTACCTTCATCGCCCAGCTAATTCAGCCGATTGCGATGGAGGAGGGGCTGCGGTTCGCCATTCGCGAAGGTGGGCATACCGTCGGCGCCGGCGTCGTCACTAAGGTTATCCAGTAGCTGGGCCTCCCCGCTTAGGGGTGGTATTGGAGAGAGTTTGTAAATATGCCGCAGACTAAGATAATTCTACAGTGCAGTGAGTGCAACGCTCAGAACTATGTGACCTCCAAGAACCGGCAGAACGTGTCGGATAAACTGGAGTTGAAGAAGTTCTGTCCCACGTGTGGGAAGCATACGGTACATTCAGAGACACGACTTCAGCGGTAGACTTGACAAATACACCTGCCAGTTTATGGGAGCAGGGGCGTAGCTCAATCTGGCAGAGCAGCGGTCTCCAAAACCGCAGGTTGTCGGTTCAAATCCGGCCGCCCCTGCCAATGGGCTGATTGATTATATAAATCGTAATTGGGCCAGCGCAGGGGTTATAAGGATGGTAGCAGTGAAGGTACAAGCAGGTGGCTTTGTTCGGAGACTGGTGCGGCCATTTACCAACACCTGGAACTTTCTCCAGGAGGTATGGCAAGAGCTGCATCGGGTGGTGTGGCCCAGCCATGAGGAGACCTATACCTTCACGGTGGTAGTGATCATCGCGGTGGTCATAGTGGCAATTTGGGTGGGATTATTGGATATGATTTTTACCAAGCTGGTGGGATTGCTACGACTATACAGATAGCTCGCCCACAACCGCTTACGAGAATAGATTAGCTATCAACGAGTGAGACTAATGCAATGGTATGTGATACATACCCTAACTGGGAAAGAGAATAAGGTCAAGGCAGTAATAGAGAAAAGCGTTGCGGCCCAGGACCTGGAGTACCTGGTGGGGCGTATCCTGATACCCACGGAGACCGAGATTGGGTCCTCCGGCGGCAAGCGGCGGGAACGCAAGCGCAAGCTATATCCGGGTTATGTTCTGATGGAGATGAACTTAACCGATGAGTTGCGGCATCTAATTCAGCGCACCGCCGGTGTCACTCATTTTGTCGGTTCCTCTAATTCCCCGGTCCCACTGAGCGAAGAAGAGGTCAGCGGGATTATGCGCACGATTGGTGAAGAGGGACAGCGGGCCAAGGTGGTATGGTCGGTGGGTGATGTAGTGCGGGTAACAGAGGGTCCATTTGGCGAGTTTACAGGTAGCATTGCGGAGTTGGATATAGAACACGAGACAGTAAAAATTCTTATTTCTATATTCGGACGTGAGACGCCTGTTGAGCTAGGTTTCACCGAAATCGAGAAGCTGTAGGCCGGCGGCCAGGATGAACTTAGGGGTTGGGCGCCGGTCTTTGTTAGTAGGATTGCGAGGCTAGGGACCAATGGCCAAGAAAGTGCTAGCAGTAATCAAATTACATGTGCCGGCAGGTAAAGCCAACCCGGCGCCCCCGGTCGGGCCGGCCCTGGGGCAGCACGGGGTCAATATTATGGAGTTCTGTAAGACCTTCAATGAGCAGACTGCGCAGCAGATAGGTGATATTATTCCGGTGGAGATTACCATATTTGCCGACCGCAGCTTCACCTTTATCTGCAAAACGCCCCCGGCAGCTAGTCTGCTGAAAAGGGCAGCCGGAATTGAAAAGGCCTCGGGAGAACCCAACCGTGAGAAAGTTGGCCAAGTCAGCCGCCAGCAGGTGCAGGAAATCGCGGAGAAGAAGATGCAGGACCTCAATGCCCGCGATATCCAGGCCGCCATGCGCATAATTGAGGGCACTGCCCGGAGTATGGGCATTGATGTGGTAGCTGAAGTGGACGAGGGAAATGCAGTTATAGTTGACGAGGACAAAAATGAGTAAGCCAAGCAAGCGTTATAAACAAGTTGGGGAAAAGATTGACCGAGAAAAACTATACGGAGTCCAGGAAGCCATTGCCCTGGTCAAGGAAACGGCTACGGCTAACTTTGATGAAACTGTGGAGGCGGCCATAAAGTTAGGCGCTGATCCAGCTAAGGGAGACCAGACCGTGCGGGGCACCCTGGTTTTGCCGCACGGCACGGGCAAGGTGCCGCGAGTGGCCGTATTTGCGGAGGGTGAAATAGCTAAGAACGCCCAGGAGGCCGGAGCGGACCGCGTCGGCGGCGAGGACCTGGTGGAGGCTATCGAGCAGGGCTGCGACGATTTTGATATCCTGGTGGCTCACCCGGCGATGATGGGGTTGGTGGGCCGGCGTCTGGGTAAGGTCCTGGGCCCCCGGATGCCTAACAAGAAGGCGGGTAACATCATTGAGGATGTAGCCAGTGCAGTTGAGGAGCTGAAGGCCGGCAAGGTTGAATATCGAATGGACAAGGGCGGGGTAGTCCACGTGGCCACCGGCAAGGTCTCATTCAGTGATGAGCAGCTTATGGAGAACCTGACCACTGTGTTGCGCACTGTCAATCAAGCGCGCCCCGCCGCAGTCACCGGGCGCTTCATCCGCAGCGTCGCTATAGCCTCCAGTATGGGCCCAGGGATAAAACTGGACGTGGATGAGGTAATGGCCGCGGCGGGCTGAGCACTTGCTAAACTCAGCCATAAAGGTTATAATTAGTTGGTGAGGAGATTTATTGTAACTGCAAATACGACATTCTGACCGAAGACTGCCGGTGCGCGATGAGCGTCTAATGGACTGTTAGTCCGCCTGCCGAGGGCGGGAAGACCGCAAGGTAAGGCCGCTGGCCCCAGAGTAGCAAAGGGCAGCGACTCCACGGGAGCCCCGATTACGGCAGCTCCCGTTTGTTTATAATAATGGCTCCATAACAAGATAGGAGCAGCAACCGCGATGCCAACGCCAGAAAAAGAAGCCTTAGTAGCCCAGTTGCGTCAAGATATCGAGGACGGGGGCAGTATCTATCTGACTGAATTCTCTCGTCTGACTGTGGAAGATATGAATAAGCTGCGCGGCAAAATTCTGGCGGTGGGGGCCCGGCTGCAGGTGGCCAAGAACCGGCTGCTGAAGCTGGCTTTACAGGGCACCGCGGCGGAGGCCCTCAGTGAGTATCTTACTGGTCCGACGGCTATTACCTTCTGCAAAGATGATCCAATCGCGGTGGCGAAGACGTTTGCGGAGTTTGCCCGGCAGCACGAGGAGGTGGCGATCAAAGCGGGATTGGTCGAGGGTAAAGTCATCGACCGCCAGCAGGCGGAGAAGCTAGCCAGTTTGCCGCCGCGCGACCAACTACTGGCCGAGCTGCTGGCCCAACTCGTCGGGCCGGCCAGCGGCCTGGTCCGGGTACTCAGCGCCGCTTTGTCGGATGTGGTTTTCACCCTGCAGGGGATTGCTGACAAACGTCAGGAAGCCGAAGCTTAGGGATAATTACTTGCTCGCAAGTTACGTGGTTAACTTAAAGGAGGATAACGATGGGCGTAGACGAGATTATTGAAGAGATAAACAAGCTTAGTATTCTGGAGATAGTAGAGCTAAAGGACAAGCTCCAGGAGCAATGGGGCGTAGAGGCCGCTGCCCCGGTGATAATGGCTGCCGCCTCCGGCGCTGAAGCGGCAGGGGCCGCCGAGGAGGAGAAAACTTCCTTTACTGCGAAGATAACGGAGATAGGTGAGAACAAGATCCAAGTGATCAAGGCCGTCCGGGAATTGACTTCTCTGGGCTTGAAGGAAGCCAAGGAACTAGTCGAGTCCGCTCCGGATGCGGTCGTGGCCGAAGATGTTATGGAAGAGGAAGCGCAAAATGTCAAGAATAAGTTGGAAGAGGTAGGCGCTACAGTAGTGGTGGAGTAGTCGCGCCGGGCGATAGGATAATGTATAATACTTTACAGTTAGGTGACCGGGACGATGGGGCACAGTAGGGACAATGCGATCGAGCAAAAGCTCAGCCAGCTTGCCCAGATGGCTACGGTGTCGCCCTTTTCGCAGATGTTCTACCAGGTCATTGCCCGGTATGCTGGTCTTGGTCACGACTGGGAAGACAACATTGCCGATTTGCTTACCGGACTCCTGAGCATCGAGCTATGGTACCATCGGCAGTTAGACAGAACCAGGCGGCGAGCGCACCCGGGCCGCGGTGACTTGCAGTCCCTGGCTGACAAACGCCGGATTGCACTGGAGTCACTAACCGAGGAAGCTAAGGGAACCTGGGGCCTAACCCCCGAGGACGAAGTAGCTCGTCACCTAATCCTGGCCGAGTGTTACTACCATACTTATTACACGGAAAAGGTGGTAGCTCACTTGGAGGCCGCCCTCCAGCAGCGCAGCGATGAGCCGTTGGTATATTTTGCACTAGGCTATAATCGCTATATCCTGGCCCTGGAGGCTTTCCTGCGACGGGCGGAGCAACCTGGGGAGGGGGTGCCAGTCAACTATATGAGTTTTCAGTGGGCGTGCCTGGAAGCAGCTACTGCTTTTGAGAAGGTTTTGACGGGTAGCGAAAACGATGCAGAAGTATACCAGTGGATAGGGAGAGTACTGGCCACCGCCGGCTTTCAGCAGGCTGCTGAGCAAGCGTTCCGCCAGGCTGTGCAGGCTGAGTATGATGAAACCGGCGAACCTAGCCAGCAGGATGGCCCTCAGTTAGGTGCGGAACCAACTGGCGAAGAACTGCTAGCTAAGCTCCCGCCGATCAGCGAGGCCGAAATCGCGCAGGCCAAAGAACAACTGAAGAAGTCGTTTTCCATCTCGGACTTATGGCCGCCAGACGACCCTAACATACAGAATTAGCCGGCGAATCGCGGATGGTGTCGAGGATCATGAAGGATTTGGGGCCCAAGCGACGAATATTACTTGAGCAAGCAACACTTATCAGGGAAGGAGGTTAACCATGAACCGAACATTACTCATTGCGGTGACTGTGCTGTTGGTACTGGCTTTGGTGACAGTGCTGGCTGGCTGCCCCAAGGCGACGCCACCTCCGCCGCCAATGGAACCAATGATGATGCCGCCAGCCCCGCCGCCTCCCCCGTCCGTGGAGGAAGAGGCTGAAGAGGCTGTTGAGGAAGAGGCCGAAGAGGCGGTTGAAGCTGAAGAAGTGCCAGAGTAACTCTGTGTAGGACATACCTAGGGTGTAGTAGCCACAACATAGAGTCCCACCGTCATCTGGTAGTGAGCAAGGACGGGGGAACTGATTAGTCCTACTGCCCGTAGTGTGGGCAGTGGGACTTTTCTGTCAGTGAATGGTGAGGAGGACCGCTAGTCAGCGGTCAGGACCATATTGTCCCGGTGGACGACCTCTTCGTCGCCGATGTGCCCCAGAATCTCGGGGATTTGACGGCTATGTGCGCCTTGAATCTGCTTTACTTCCTCCGAGGAGTAGTTGACCAGGCCCCGGGCGACTTCTTCGCCCTCGGCGGTGACCACGGTCACTACATCTCCGGCCTGGAAGTTACCATCAACCGCCACTATGCCCACCGCTAGCAGACTGCTGCCGTCTTTATCCACCAGGGCCCGCCGCGCTCCGTCATCCACCACGATTTCACCGGCGGGCTCGACAACTGTTGCGATCCATTGTTTGCGGCCGGCCATCGGCTCGCGGGCCACAAACAGAGTACCTAGCCCCTCCCCCGCCAGTATCCGCAGCAACACATCATCTTCACCGCCATCGGCTATCACGACGGGTATCCCGCAGTCCATGGCTGTCCGGGCGGCGGCTATCTTCTTCATCATCCCGCCCCGCGACTCGGCTCCCCCGGCGGCGCCGGCATATTGCGAGATGTTATCGCCCGGCCGTACCACGGGCACGAACTCGGCCTGGGAGTCAACCCGGGGGTCGGCGGTAAACAGCCCCGGCTGGTCAGAGAGGAATATGAGCAAATCAGCCTGGACCGTCGTCGCCACCACCGCCGCCAACCGATCATTCTCCTCAAAAGTAACTCCCTCCACCGAGACGGTATCATTCTCGTTAATTACCGGCACTACGCCCTCCGCCAGCAGGGCCTCAACGGTATTGCGAATGCGCAGGTAGCGGCTGCGGTCGGACATATCCTCGGTGGTAAGCAGTATCTGCGCGCCAACCAACCCATGGTCGGCGAGAGTCTGAGCATAATGGCGCATCAGTTCCGGCTGACCGACCGCTGCCGCGGCCTGGCGCAGGCTGACACTGTCCACATGGCGCAGGGGCAGGGCGCGCCGTCCCAGATGGACCGCGCCGGAGGTCACTACTACTATCTGCGGCTCCAGCTCAGCAATCTGGCGCGCGAACTGGTCCAGGAATTCGTGGTTTAACCCACCTTCCGGCTCCGCCACCACCCGGGTGCCGATTTTCACCACCACCCGACTGGCCTTGGTTAGTTCACTGCGTTCGTTCATCATATAAATTAATCTTTTCGCTTAGTAGCTCCTGATTTCGTTAGCCATGCTCTCCTTGAGTGCAATCATCCTGGGTATCTCCAGAAGCGCCGCCGCCAATACCCTTCCTCCAGTCAAAACAGGCCGCCTACGGGCCTCGTGTGTGTTCAGGGAAGCATTCCGAGGTGCCGCATCGCATCTTCAATCATTGGCCGAACTTCATCCGGACACGGATTCCCTCGAGGTGACATCCGGTTTGGCGACCTACTTACCGGCAGGCCATTGAGGTCTTTCACATGCGCGATCCAGCAATCTTTTACATACCGGCCATGCCTCGCTCTGACACACTCGCGAATTTCAACATAAGTAGCCATCTCTACTACCTCCTTGCGCTCTCAGCGCGTGTTATGGCCGTCTACGGGCCTCCAGTGCGTTCGTTGGCGCGTATTATTTCCTCCTGAGATTAGAAGAAAATACGCCAAACTAGGTACAGAAGTACGCACAGAAGTACGCCAAGAGCAAGCAACTTCACGATATAATACGCAACCATAACAATACACCATAAGTAGGCTATACCAAAGAACGCGAGTAAAGTTGCACGGGCCAAATCCGTGAGTCGCCTAAACCAATCAATGAGTCGCCTAAACCAATCAACCAGGCGCTTAGCCCAGTTACTCATTTGACGGGCTTCCAATTGCCGCCGCCGTTCGATCTCCCTAAGTCTCTGCGGAGATACCTTGCGAGCCACTGTAGTCACTCCCGGCCTTGCGCTCTGTGGCGCGTGTG
>JAUWJN010000240.1 GCA_030607655.1 bacterium | reverse complement strand
TTTGTAGAGTAGACATAATCATGAGCCGTGGAAGGTTGTATGTATTGGAGGTGAATGGCATACCTGGGCTAGACAAATATGGGAGTTACATGGTTGAGACTGCCAAAAGTATAGGTATGAGTTATGCGCAACTGATTGCTTGCATTTTGCAGGCCTCGGTCCTACACCAGGGTTTGCAACACATCTTTCTCTCCCTTAAACCAGAAGCAATATCTGCAATCACAGGAGGGAGCAACGGTGGGTTATTTGCTGGGTTTTGACGTGGGCACCACCGGCACTAAAGTGCTGTTGATTGATGAGGCCGGGAAGATAGTGGCCCGGGCCACAGTGGAATATCCGCTCTCTACTCCCCAGCCTAATTGGGCCGAGCAGGACCCCGGCCACTGGTGGCAAGCCACAATTGAGGCTACCGGCAGGGTACTGGCAGAAGCGGATATATCGGGCGAACAGGTGGACGCAGTGGGCCTGTCCGGACAGATGCATGGCTCGGTATTTCTAGATAAGGCCGATGAGGTGATTCGCCCGGCTATTCTATGGTGCGACCAGCGCACCGCGGATCAGTGCGAGTGGATTACCGAAACCGTCGGCGAGACCGACCTCATCAAGGAAACCTGTAATCCCGTTCTCACCGGCTTTACCGCCCCGAAGATTATCTGGCTGCGCCAGAATGAGCCGGAGAACTACGCCCGTCTGCGTAAGGTCCTCCTGCCCAAGGACTATATTCGTTTTAAGCTGACCGGCGAGTATGCTACTGAAGTCAGCGATGCGTCGGGGACATCGCTGCTTAATGTCCCTGAGCGGCACTGGTCACAGCTAATATTGGATCGTATTGATTTGCCCCTTGAATTTCTGCCGCAGGTCTATGAATCATCCGAGATTACGGGCACCATAACCTCGGAGGCGGCCCAGTTGACTGGTCTGAGCGCGGGGACGCCAGTCGTAGGCGGTGGGGGTGACCAGGCGGCCGGCGCCGTGGGTAATGGGATTGTAGAGACCGGAGTCGTCTCCTCAACAACGGGCACCTCGGGAGTAGTATTTGCCTACCTGGATGAACCGCTGATGGACGAGCAGCTTCGCACTCACACCTTCTGTCACGCCGTGCCCGGCAAATGGCACGTAATGGGCGTGATGCTATCAGCAGGCGGCTCACTACGCTGGTTGCGAGATACTTTATGCGCCGCCGAGCAAGCCGTCGCCCGCACCACCGGCCGCGACCCTTATGAGTATATGACCGCCGCCGCGGGTACGGTGCCGCCAGGCAGTGAAGGCTTGGTATTCCTGCCCTACTTGACCGGCGAGCGTACCCCTTATCCTAATCCTAATGCTACCGGCGTCTTCTTCGGCTTGACCCTGCGTCATACCAAGGCCCATATTATCCGCGCGGTGATGGAGGGAGTGGCCTTTGGTCTGCGGGATTCCTTTGAGATAATCAAACAGATGGGTGTTGAGCTGACCCAGGTCAGAGCCTCGGGCGGGGGCGCGCGCAGTAAGCTGTGGCGGCAGATCCAGGCCGATATAACCGGCCAGGCCCATTGCACTATCAATGTGGATGAGGGCCCGGCTTTTGGTGTGGCCTTGCTTGCCGGAGTAGGGGTGGGAGTATATAATAGTGTAGCGGAAGCCTGCCGAGTAACCATTAATGTGGTGGATGAACTGGCCCCCGATGCCCAGCGCCAGCAGTTATACGAAGGTTACTACCAGTTGTATCAGCAGCTCTACCAGCAACTGGCGGGGAGTTTCGAGGTCAGAGGACAACTGGTTACAGAATCTCTGTTGTGAGTGGTTGAGTATTAGTACGTTTGACATCGCCGGGCACATTCTGGTATAATAGATGATACATAGTGTAAGAGCCCGGAGCCAGTAAGCTTGGCTGGTGATATCAACCGTGGCTGGCTAAGGAGGACGTAGCCGATATGGCCAGGAAAATTCTAGTAGTTGACGACGAACGTCACATTGTGCGGCTAGTGCAGGTAAACCTGGAGCGAGCAGGCTATGAGGTCGCCGTGGCCTATGATGGGATAGAAGCCCTGGAGAAAGTGGCGGCGGACAAGCCCGACATGGTGGTTCTGGACGTAATGATGCCCCGGATGGACGGCTTTGATGTGCTCAAGAAGCTCCAGGCCAATGCTGACACCAAGGACATTCCGATAATAATGCTTACGGCTAAGGCCCAGGACGCCGACATATTCAAGGGCTGGTCCTCGGGAGTTAGTTCATATCTGACCAAGCCTTTCAACCCGCGCGAGCTGCTCACTTTCGTCGAGCGCATCTTCCAGAGCCTCGAAGCGCCCGGGGGAGGCGCTGGATATGACGAGGAGCCCGTCTGGGAGGTCTAACCCTGAGCGGGGTTGGGGCGGGGCGCGGAGAGAATAAGCTAACAAAGATAACATACCATAAGGCTCATAGGGACGCTGCGTGGCGGTGTCCCTAATTTATTTACCGGTAAAGTCGTCCTCAGTCCCCAATACTCTGTATGGTTTGACAGACTTGTGTATATGGCTATAATACTCCCAACCGGATGGCTAAGTTAGTAATTCCCGGGAGTTGTCTGAATCGCGATGTTATTGCTTAGGCTACTACAATTTGGGCGGCGGTATAAGTGGCAAATACTAGGGGCGACTCTGCTGGTATTCATCGCCACGGGCCTGAGTATGCCCTTGCCATATATATTCGGCGAAATAATAGATAAGTTAGTTGAGTTCGATGCTTTGGACGTTGTCGCGCGGACCGCAGCCCGTCCCGAGATCACCCACTTCATAGTAGTTATCTGTGCAGCGCTGGGCGGGATATACCTTGCTCAGTGGATAGTTAGCTATGCTCGCGGCCTGCTGCTACTGTTTGTAGGCAACCGCATCGTTTTTGACATCCGCCAGCGACTGTTTCGCCATCTGCAGCGACTTTCACTGCGCTACTTTGAGACTAATCCCAGCGGCCGGATTATGGCTCGTGTGCTGTACGATGTCGAAGCGGTGCAAAGTATGCTCGGCGACCAACTTGTTCAGATTATCACCAATTCCGTTACCATGGTGGTAGTGCTAATCATTCTGTACAGTATAAACTGGCAGTTAGCCATAGTGGCCACCGTGGCCCTGCCGCTGTACGTACTTAATTTCTTGTTGCTGCGCCGGCGTGTCCGTCATCTCTCCTCTGAGGCCCGCAGCCAGTACTCACAAGTCTATGCTACCCTGTCTGAGGCTATCGCCGGAATGCGCGTCATTAAGTCTTTTGCTCGCGAACAGTGGGAGGCACGCCGGTTCGTCAAGGAGATTCGCCACACCATAACTCTCAATATCAATCTGGGCCGCTGGCGCACTATCCTCCACGTCAACGCCAATTTTCTCACCCAATTGGCCAGTCTATCTATCTTGGCGTTTGGCTGTTACCATATTCTTTACGTCGGCGACTTGACCATTGGAAAACTGGTAGCTTTCCAATCTTATGTGGGGATGCGGTACGCGCCGATTATTGCCTTGGTTACGATCAGCGACGTCCTCAACTGGGCTTCGACGGCAGTGGAGCGTATCTTTGAGACCTTGGATACCGTACCCACCGTCGAGGAGGCCAAGGAGCCAATTCGCCTGAAAAGAGTCGCGGGCCAGGTGGAGTTTCGCCACGTATATTTCTCCTACGAACCTACGGAGCCGGTGCTGCACGATATTAACCTGGTTGCCGAACCTGGCCAGGTCATCGCCCTGGTGGGGCCATCCGGGGGCGGCAAAACCACCCTGGTGCATCTGATACCACGGTTCTACGACCCCACCTCAGGCCAAGCACTGCTGGATGGCTATGACCTCAGAGACGTCTCCATAACGAGGCGGCGCCAACAAATCGGGATAGTAATGCAGGAAAGCTTCCTATTCTCCGGCACCCTGCGCGAGAACATAAAATATGGCAAGCCCGACGCTGGCGATGAAGAGGTAGTGCAAGCCGCCATCGCCGCCAACGCTCACGACTTTATTATGGAATTCCCCGACGGCTTCGTGAGCCGCGTCGGCGAGCGCGGGGCGCGTCTGTCGGGGGGCCAGCGCGAGCGCATCACCATTGCCCGGGCCATTTT
>JAUWJN010000041.1 GCA_030607655.1 bacterium | reverse complement strand
GCATTCAGAGTATGATTATTCGCTAACGAGACAATATCAAACCCGCCGAGCGTCAGGACCTTCACCGTCTTGGGATGGGCGCGAAAGACCAGGTCCTCCCGTGGAGAGTGCGGGCCGACGGTGGACAGCGGACACTCCAGATTGCCAAAAGCAATATCTGCCTCTAGCAACTTGGAGGCTACCTCTTCGATAATATATGCACAGCCCTTGCCATCTATCTTTTTGCCTACGGACCCATCCAGCATAATGTCGCCGACGGCAATCAAAGTGAGTTGGCGTGGGGGTGGGGGAGGAGCCGGTGAACCAGTTGTTATTTCGGCAGGCCGCGATGACAGGCAACCCGCCACCACCAGCGCCATGATGACACCGACGCCTGGTACAGAGGCGCCCAATCGCCACAACTTCGCCTTACTATGCGCCATATATAATCTCCTACCCACGAAATTCACTGACTATAATAATTCATCCCCCTAACCTCGTCAAACTCCACCCGGAATTATAGCAGGTCAGTCTTAACCGCACGGAGAAAGAATCCTAGGGTATTAGACTTTGTTCCCAATGCTAGACACACCCGGCCAGCGAACGATGCGCAAAAACGGTCTTATTGCTTTTTTGGTGCTAGCAATCTTCGGCCTGATATTGTACTGGCAGGTACTGATAGCCGGTCAGGTCTTCTTCTGGCATGATGTCAGCATTGCCTATATGCCCCTGCGTAAGCTGGCTCAGGACGCGGTGCAGCAGGGCTATCTGCCCGTCTGGACTCAGCAGATAGGCTGTGGTTTCCCGCTGCTGGCCGAGGGCCAGGCGGGCGTCTTTTATCCTCTCCACGTCATCGGCTACCTGGGGTTGCCTTATTATCAGACTTACTCGGTGATGGCTTATCTGCATTGCTTACTGGCCGCCCTATTTGCAGCACTTTTGGCTCGCCGGATAGGTTTGGGCTGGGCAGCGGCAGTCGTGGCCGGACTGATCTATGGCTTTTCGGGCTATTTTGTCACCAAGGTGCTCTTCATAACCGTCCTGGAAACCGGGGCGTGGCTGCCGCTAGTCTTATATCTAATATTGGGAGGATTTGAAAGCGGGGACTGGCGATATTTTCTCGGCGGTGCGTTCGTCTTCGCTACATGCATACTCGGCGGCCATCCGCAAATTGTGCTCTATTCCATGCTGGCGGTCAGCTTTCTGGCGGTCGCGTATCTGATAGGACAGCGACAACCAGCTACCCGGCGACGATTAGGGAGGGCCATAGCGGGAACCGGTTTGGTGCTGGCACTGGGTGCCGCACTAGCTGCGGCCCAGCTATTACCCACCTACAAGCTAGCAGAATTCGCTAACCGCCGCACAGAAGTCACGCCGCAGTATCTGCGATCGCTGGGCATGAGTGCTCATAACCTGGCCTACTTCATTCACCCATACATATTGGGCTCGTACGCCGAAAACAACTACTTTGGCCGCGACCACTATTATGAGGTCTGCGGCTATGCGGGCGGCATTGCTCTGATATTGGCCCTGGTTGGCCTAAGCAGTCCCCATAAAGGCTTCAAATACCGCTGGTATTTTGCCGTGTTAGTGGCTTTCGGCCTATTTATGGCCCTGGCTAAGTACAACCCCCTGTATAACATCCTACCCGGCGTACCTGGTTTCAATCTGTTCCGCGCTCCAGGCAGATACCTGATGCTATCTACTTTGGGCATCGCTATGCTCGCCGGGGGTGGGCTACAGTCCCTAGCTGGTCCTCAGTCCACGCGCCAAGCCCGGCGGTTGACACTATGGTGTCTTATAGCCATACTGCTAGCAGCGACTCTTATGATTGGCTTCCAACTAGGCCGGGCGCGTATCACCAAACAGTTGGCCCAGCAAATCGCGGCCAGTGGAAGCGTTGGCGAGACGCAACTCACTGAGGCCGCAATACGTCAGAAGGCCCAGGCCAAGTACCAATTCTTCTGCCAGCGGCTCAGCCTGACCGATCCGGTCTGGAGGGCCTTTGTAATCGGGGCCTTGCTGGTAGGCCTCGCCGCGTGGCTGGTCGCTGTTGGTCTGGCCGGCTACCAGGCGGTGGCGCTCGTGACTATCGGCGTTCTCGCCTGGCAGTTGCTGGCCTTCGGATTGCCCTACAATGGGACAGTACCCGCCAGTTTTTACACTGATGCTCCGCGTACTGCCCGAATAATACAGGCCGATCCTACGCCAGGGCGCCAGTACACTGACCCGCGCCTTACTCAAATAGATTTTGACCCTGCCAGCTACCACGGCTGGCTAGACGGCGATGTGGGCCCATACTATGAGGCCCGGGAGATATTGCGCCCCAATAGCGCGGTGTTGTATGATGTTACGGCAGCCGAGGGGCATCGGTATGCTTTGCTTCCTCGGCGTCAATATGAGATTATGGAGGAGCGTATTCCCAAAGGATTAGCCGGGGAACCAGAGGATGTATCTCGCTCTGTACAACTTCTGCGTATGCTGAATGTGGAGTATTTACTTAGTGTGCCGGAACTGACTGGTCCGGAGCTAGAAGCACTTGTTCGACGTCCGCAATATTGGCTGTATCGGTTGCGCAATCCGATGCCCATGGTCTGGCTGGCCAATGGTATCATGACGTGCTCCGGTGCTGATGAGGCACTGTCTATCTTAACCTCACCGGATTTTGCCCCGGAGCGACTTACCGCAGTGGAAGGCATACCAGTCGGTACTACTTATCCGAACGTAACCGGAAAGGCTGAGATGGTGAAAAGTGAAGGAGCTGCACTGGTGGCGAGGGTAGAGGCCAGCACCGGGACGCTAGTGGTAATGTCAGTTGCGTATAATCCTAATCTAGCAGCGCGGGTTGACGGCAATATAGTACCTATCTATCGGACTAATTACATGCTTTGCTCAGTCCCCGTACCCGCTGGCGACCATACGGTTATTGTTGAATACAAATCGCAGCCGCTTCGTATTGGCGCCCTCATCTCGTTGATGGCTTTAGGCTTGAGCGCTGTATTATGGGTAGCATTGTCGCTATCGTCAAGACGGAAGAAGGTCCGCAATGCCTCCTGAGATTTCTGTTGTGTATCCGATGTACAACGAGGAAGAAAGCATTTACCGGGCGGTGCAAATGGCCACCAACGTTCTGGCACCCCTGACTGACGGGAATTACGAAATAGTTATTGTCAATGACGCCAGCACCGACCGCACCGGCGAAATCGCCGACGAGCTGGCGGCCGCCGATCCCCACATCCGCCCAATCCACCATGAGGTGAATCGCTCCCTCGGCGGCGCTATACGAACCGGATTGGCGCACAGCCGGGGAGACCTGGTGCTTTATATGGACGCTGACCTGCCCTGTCATCCTCGCCACGTCCGCGACGCGTTGCCCAGTCTTGAGGCAGCAGACGTGGTGGTCGGGTATCGCACTGACCGCCACGAAGGCGCCCAGCGCTGGCTATATACGAGGGTGTACAACGCCGTTGTCAGATGGCTCTTCGGCGTCAAAGTCAAGGACGTCAATTGCCCGTTCAAGCTATTTAAGCGGGCGGTGGTTGAGGCAATGGATCTACGCTGTGAGGGTTCATTCATTGATGCTGAGATGCTGGCGGAGGCCCACCGGGCCGGCTTCAAGATAGCGGAGATACCCACAGTATTCAGTCCCCGTATCGCCGGACAGTCTACACTGGCACGTCCCCGTGTGATTGTGAAGATAGTTGCTGAACTTTACCAGTACTGGCGCCGGCACCGAGGCGCAAAAAAGGAGAACCAGCAATGATTAAATTAGCAATGATAATAGGCTGTATTCTGTTCGCGGCAGGCGGTAATCTGCTGCTGAAGGCCGGGATGAACCAAGTCGGTAGCGTGGTGGAGACGCAACTGTCGGTGGTTCAGTACATTCTCCAGACCCTCGCGCAGCCGACGATACTCATCGGGGTTGTACTCTATATTGTTTCCTTCGTGATGTGGCTATCGCTGCTGTCAATGATGGAGATTAGCGCCGTCTACCCGATATTCGTCAGTGCTGCGTTTCTTATAGTTATGGCTGGCTCGGCGGTATGGTTCGGCGAGAATGTCAATGCGATGCGTATTATCGGAACTTTGGTGGTGGCCCTGGGGATTCTCATTGTCAGCCGGTCGGGGTAGAGGAATACACAGCGGGGATGTGGAGTCAGCGGCTAACTGCTACTGAAGTAAAGAATCAGAACAACCGCCGCCACATACAATACCACATTTAGCAGCAATGGCGCATCAGTGAGCAGCACCCGGTCCGGAGCGCCGCCCTGGTTTTTCTGGTGCACCAGATACAGGTAGCGGAAGATACCGTATATTACGAAGGGAACCGTGTACATAAGATGCTTAGTGCCCAGTTCCTGCACGGTGCGCTCATTGATGGTGTACAGGCAGTATGACATAAACGTGGAGGCCGTGACCACCGCAATCATCTGATCCAGCAGATGTGAGCTATATTCCCCTAAGCTGGGACGATGCTCAGCGGCACTTTCCTCTAGCATTACTAGCTCCTGCCGGCGCTTACAGAGCACCAGAAACAGCGCCAGGAGGATAGTACATATCAACAGCCAGGGCGAGATTTCTACCTGGATGGCTGCCGCTCCCGCGACCGCGCGTAACACATATCCCAGAGCTACGGCTAACACGTCAATGATGACTATGTGCTTCAACCAGACAGTATACGCCAGGGTCAATGCCAAGTAACAAGCGGCCACTATTGCCGTAGGCTGGCCTACAAAGAACGAGCCGCCAATACCTACTGCGGCCAGGAGCACAGCCAGGATTAGCGCGAAGCTGGGCGAGACCAGCCCCGCAGCAATAGGCCGATGACGCTTAGTTGGATGTCGCTGATCCTCCTCAACGTCGCGCACGTCATTAACTAGATATATACTGCTGGAGAGCAGGCAGAACGCGACAAAGGTGATGATAGCGGCCGAGGTAGAGTAAGGGTCGCCCAGACGCTTGGCGAAAATCAGTGCCGCAAAGACCAGCAGATTCTTCGTCCACTGTTTCGGGCGCAAAGCCCGCAGCACATTGACAGGCTTATTCATTGTTTACTCCTCGGCGGCAGGCCGCAACAATGGAAATAAAATAACTTCACGAAGATTAGGCTGGTCAGTTAGCAGCATCACTAGCCTATCAATACCCAGTCCTAGCCCTCCCGTCGGAGGCATCCCATGCTCCAGGACCTGCAAGAAGTCCTCATCTAACGGATGCGTCTCCAAAGCGCCCGCCTCTCTGGCGCGCACCTGCTCCTCGAAACGAGCTCGCTGTTCTAACGGGTCATTCAACTCGCTGAATGCATTGCCCACTTCCTCGCCGCCGATGAAGGGCTCAAACCGCGCGGTTAACTCGCTGGTATCCGGTTTGCGCTTGGCCAGCGGTGACATCTCCACCGGGTAGTCAACCACAAAGGTCGGCTCTATCAAATTCGGCTGGACGTAGCGATCGAAGGTTTTCTCAATGATGTAACCGCGGGTGGCCTCAGACATATCGCCTAAGTCCAGACCGGCGGCGGCCTCGCGGGCCTGTTCCGCAGTCTCCGTGGTACTGAAGTCAACGCCGGTGTGCTCAGCAATAATGTCCAGCAGCGGCCGTCGTGGCCAGGGCGGGGTCACGTCAATTTCGTGTCCCTGGTAAGTAAACTGAAGCTGACTGTGGACCGCCTCGCACATCGCCCCAACTAGTCCCTCCGTCAAGGCCATCATATCCTCATAATCGGCATAAGCTTGGTAGGCCTCTAGGAGGGTGTATTCGGGACTGTGCCGGGTGTCAATACCCTCATTGCGGAACACCGGCCCGATCTCAAAAACTCGTTCCAGCCCGCCGACTATTAGCCGCTTCAAATACAGCTCGGGAGCAATGCGCATATACAATTGCATATCCAGGACATTATGGTGGGTGGTGAAAGGCCGCGCAAATGCCCCGCCGTACAGCGGCTGCAGTACCGGCGTCTCTACCTCCAGAAATCCCCGCGCCGTCAGATATTCTCGCGCGCTGTGAATTATGAGACTGCGGCTCTTGAAAATCTGACGGGGCTCGGTATTGGCCAACAAGTCAAGATGCCGGTGACGGTAGCGCAGTTCGGTATCTTGCAGACCGTGAAATTTCTCGGGCAGCGGTCGCAGCGCCTTGGCCAGCAGTACGAACTCCGCAATCTTCACTGTCACCTCACCGCTGCGAGTCCTGAAGACCTCGCCCGACGAACCGATGATGTCCCCCAAATCCAAGTCACTAAAGCGGCCGAATTCCTCCTCACCCAGTGCATCTATACGCGCATGGAGCTGTATCGTGCCACTATCATCTTGGAGGTCAGCAAAGATTGATTTGCCGTGGGCCCGGATGGCTATTAGCCGACCACACACCGTGACCTGTCTGCCCTCGAGGCCCTCAAACTGCGCCTCTAACTGCCCCGCCAGATGAGTACGCTCGTACTTATGATGGGCAAAGGGGTCACAGTCCTGTCGTTGCAAATCCTGTAGCTTCTTCAATCTCTGCTGATGTTGGTCGAACGATTCTGACATATCAACTTCCTTTTGTCACCTGTAAGTCTTCAGGACATCTGTGCCGCGCGCTGTCGCACTCGTTCCATCTGCTCAGGAGTGACGGCCCGCTCGAAGGACCGAAAGCCCGCCAGGCGAAAGCCGTGCTTCTCACCCAGGCGAGCAATCTCGCGCACCCGTCCCAGTTCCAGGTTTCGTCCCAGTGAATAGTGCCCACAGCGGCCCTCTAGGGCCAGAATCATTGTCTCGGCCATACAGGCGTAGGCAGTTTGAGGTGGGAACCCAAAATCGAAGTTAAAATTGACTTCACCGGGAATCGCTACTACGCCGCCTTCAATTACTAGCACGTCATCGCGTTGCTGTGCCACCTGTTTAGAGACGTCGCGAGGCCGCGCGACATCGCATATAACTGCTCCCGGCTTGAGCATATCCGGCTGGATAATGGTCTCCAGAGCTGAGGTAACAGTGATGACCATATCGGCCTCGCGCAGTGCCTGGTTTACATCGGTCTGCACATCCACCTGGCTACCCGCAAGGGACAATTCATCGGCCAGCTCCTCCAGGGCCTCACGCCGGCGAGCGGCTAGCGTGAGGGCGGCCACCTGGGGCGCAAGCAGTTGGGCGCATACTCTGCCGATGGAGCCAGTAGCACCCACCACTGCCGCGTGAGCTGTGGCCGGCTGAATGCCCACTAACTCAGCCGCCTCCAGCATCCCTTGCACCGCAGTAGCCACCGTGTAACTGTTGCCCGTGGTCACACCAATATCTAATTGCTCGGCCACAGTAATTCCGGCATCACCCACCACTGAGGTAAACGCGCCCAGCCCCACGATCTCGGCCCCCAGTTCCTGGGCCAGCTTACCGCTTTGTACAATCTTGCCTATAGCTTGTTCGGGATCGGCTTCGATGAGTTGGCGAGCCGTCAGCGGGCATCCTATAAACCACCCTTCGGTAGTAGCCCCTGTCGTAGACTGAATGCCAGTTATCTCACTAACCAACGTGGGAGACATCCGCTTGATGGCCCAGTGCACTAGCCCGTCGGGCAGCCAGCGGGCCACCCGATACTTGCGGGCGATGTCAGCTATGGACAGCGGATGTATGATAAAGGCAAAGCGGTGCACAGCTTTATAAACCCTCGCTTCCTGAGCCGCCGCCTGACGCCGCAGTTAAGTCGCGTATCACTGGCGCCCAGTGCATCTGGCGGGCCAATTGCATGTACTCTTCAGATGTTATCTCTTGAGGTGGCTTGCCGATTAGCGATACAAAAACTCCTTCCATTACATTCGTCGCAAAGCTACGTCCTTCGATGACCGGCGTGGTCGTAATCAGCAATCGCACGCCCCGCTGGTGCAGCAGTTCCACGTCTGCTTCCGTGGTGCTGTTGGTGATAATTACCTTGCCCGCCAGTCTTTCGGGCAGGTGGCGACGAATGACCAGGAAATCGCCCGCAATGACATCCGCCCGATGGTAATAGCGTTCCCATTTTGGTATAATTTGCTCCTGCTTACTACCGGTGGGATACAGCCAGCGAAAAGGCAGGCGGCTCACCAGCGGCAGTAATAGGAACGCCAGCACATCCATGGAACGGGTGCTGCGGAGCGGCATAGGCAGGCCCAGATTGAACATAAAATCGCCCAGAATGTATTGGCGGGATATTGCACTGATAGCCTCGGTCATCCCGAAGCGGTCGGTGGCACAGACCACCAGAGTCTGGCACTGGGCAAAATCAACAATGCCCTGCTGCTGTAAGATATTGATAGTTTCTCTTTCCAGTGTGTCCTTTAGCCCCGCGCCATCCACCACCGGAGTATCACTAATGTGTCTCACAATGCGCTGAATTTCCCGGAAGGGGTAATACCGACCTCCCCAGTGTAGACCAAGGTTAGTGCCGCCGATGCACAAACAATCTACGTGGCCATCATTTTCCTGTAGAAACCGGCCAAATCGGCGCAGGTCGCCATCGGTACCCCGGCGCTCCAGCAGAAACCGCTCACCAAGTATCTCTACCTCTACACTCTTGTCCCGCGTCGAGGAACCCAAACTTATGCTCAGGATGTGTTTCATCGTTGTGCTCCAGGAATGCTGGCCCTACGGCAGCAGTGGTTGCCCTTGTCCGCTTTCGTAAGCTAAGCGTAATCCGTCCAAAGTCAGCATTGGTTCAATATCCATCTGAGTATGACAGAGCGGCGCGATGGTCTCTACATCGCCGCCGGTGGCGACCACGGGGGACTCAGCGGCGAGGTATTCGCGCATAATTGTCACCAACCGGTCGGTCGCGCCAGCTAGACCATAGTATATGCCCAATGACAAACATTCGCTCGTGGACCGTCCCGGACGCTTCGCGGGCATATCCTCGGTGCCTAGTACCTCCTGGATGGCTGGCTCCAAGTGAGGCGTGGCGCTTCTAATGCCATGCCGGTAGGCAGGTAGGCCGGGAGCGATCGCGCCGCCCACAAAAACACCTTCCGCCGAGACAGCATCACACGTCACGCAGCTCCCGAAGTCCAGGATCACCACTGGAACCCCATACCGTTCTACCGCTGCCACCGCATTAGCCAACCTGTCCTGGCCCACCTGGGCCGGATGGTAATACTCGGTAGAAATATCAGCCTGAAAATCTACCCCCAGGACCTTAGTTTCCGTCTCCAGGAATTCCCGCGCAAAATTGGGCACTAGTGTGCTTTGAGCCGCCGTTGAAACACATAGTATTGCCTGCTGACAATCGTTAGGTGCCAGATTGCTTTGCGCTAACTGCTCCTTAATAACGTGGAATCCGTCCGGGCTATTTAGCACATCAACACCCATCCGGGCGCAAGCCTGCCAACTACTCTCAGCCCAGGCGCCCCAGTGTAGTGTGCAGTTGCCCAAGTCGGCGTACCATATCCACGTCATGGCAGTGGTATAGTCTCACTTTCAAACGGGCTGGGCGGCGCGGGCTGCTGACTTCGCAGCTTTATCACTGCTTCGCCGTAAGGTGGCGGACAGCATACAGTCACCTGGCCAACCTCCCGAACCTGCGCCTCCTCCGGATGGCTATGCCCGCCCAGGACCAGGTCAATTTCCGGAAACGTCTTGGCTAACTGGGTACTCTCGCCCAGGGTCAAATGACTGAGAGCAATCAGCCACTGCACTTGCGGGCGCAGCGTCTGCACTGCTTCAGCCGCGGCCTGCTCCCACGGCACGAACCGCATATCTGAGAGCCTCTCCCACCACACTCCTGGCTGAATCATCGTCGGCGTCAGTCCAAAGATTCCCACCTTGTCGCCTTGTGCCGAGGATAGGATTGTCCAGGGCCGAATAGGCCCTAAATCGCCTTTGAATGCACGGAGGTTGGCCGTAAGTACAGTGAACTGCGCCGGGGCCATTTCACGAATTAGTATAGCACGGCGGAAGAAATACTCCCGATTACCTAGCGCCATCGCCGCATACCCCGCCTGGTTCATCCGCCTCAATACCGTAGGCGCGAACAGTGGCACCAACACATTGGGCACACTCAGAGCGTCACCGCTGTCCAATAGCAGAGCGCCCTGCTGTTCCCGCAGGACCTTCAGACGTTGGGTCGCCGCTTCTGTCAGCCGATTATGCAGGTCGGCAGTATGAAGGACAGTCAGAATTGCCATCAATACTGGTGCTAGGCACCACGGCTTACACTAGCCCCGCTCTCACTAGATCCTGGATGTCGATGATACCCACCGCTCGGCCTTGCTCATCAGCCACGGGCAGGTTGTCAAATTCGTGCTGCTGCATAATCCGGGCCGCCTCCACGGCGAGCATACGCGGTGGGCAGGTGGTCGGGTTGCGGGTCATTACTTCCGAAACCGGCTGGGCCATAATCTCGTTGCGATCTTCTATCTGTTGCATGAGCCGCCGAAAGTCACCATCAGTGAAGAACCCGCACAGTTGTCCCTCCTCGTCAATTATGCTCACTACACCCCGCAGCGACGCCTGCGTCATAGTAAGCAGCGCCTCCAAGACGGTGGCGGTCAACGGAACGGTTGGATTATCCGCCCCGGCATGCATAATATCGCCCACCCGCATCAACACCCGGCGGCCCAGAATCCCGCTGGGATGAGAAGCTGCGTAATCCTCGGCGGTGAAGCCGCGGGCGGCCATCGTCGCCACCGCCAAAGCATCGCCCAGAGCCATGGCTACCGTGGTGCTGGCAGTGGGAGCCAGACCCAGCGGGCATGCTTCGCGCTCCACGGAGGCATCCAGAGTAATATCGGCTTCGGCGCCCAAGGTCGAGGAGGCATTGCCACAGAGTGCAATGATGCTGCCCCCACAGCGCTTGATAAACGGTAGCAGTTGCAGCACTTCGTCGGTTTCGCCGCTATTAGACAGAATAATCACCACATCAGCGCTGCCCACCATCCCTAGATCGCCATGCACCGCGTCGGTCGGATGCATAAAAAAAGCCGGCGTGCCGGTACTGGCTAAAGTTCCCGCGAGCTTGCGCGCTACTGCTCCCGATTTGCCCACGCCGGTTACCACCACGCGTCCTTCGGTATGTAGCAGCATATTGACGGCCTGGACAAACCGGTCATCCAACCGCGCCCCCAGTGTGGCTAGGGCCTGTGCTTCGATGTCCAGCGTCTCTTGCGCCTGTCGGAGGATTTGCTCTTCTGTCATTCGCTCGTTGCCTGCTCCATTATGGTCGGTCTGTACTAATGTTGTAGTGCAATTGCTACGTCGTCCAGGCGGCCTCAAATATTCTCTGAACAACCTTCAATAACGCGGGCAGCTCGGACAACGGCAGCATATTAGGACCATCACAAGGGGCCGCATCAGGATCATGGTGGACCTCCAGAAACAGCCCATCTACACCTGTGGCTACTGCCCCCCGCGCCAGGACTCCTACGAATTGTCGCTCGCCGCCGGAGGCACCGCCCGCTCCGCCGGGCAGTTGGACGCTATGGGTGGCGTCAAACACTACTGGATAGCCGAACTGGCGCATTATCGCCAGCCCGCGCATATCCACGACCAGATTATTATAACCGAAAGTAGTACCCCGTTCAGTGACTATGACCTGGTCATTGCCGGTAGAGGTCACCTTGCCAATAGAATACTGTACATCAGTGGGGGAGAGGAACTGGCCTTTCTTGATATTCACCGGCAGCCCGGTCTGGCCCGCCGCGACCAGCAAATCCGTTTGACGTGACAGAAAGGCTGGGACCTGCAGAATATCGGCCACTGCTGCCGCCTTTTCCACCTGGGTAGTCTCGTGCACGTCAGTGAGTAAGGGCAGACCGGTGGCGGCCTTGACCTTGGCCAGTATCTCCAGGCCCTGCTCCCACCCAGGCCCTCGTGCCGAGTCAATGGACGTACGGTTAGCCTTGTCGTAGGATGCCTTGAACGCCACGGGCATATTCATCTGCGCGGCGATCTCGCCCACCTGCTCAGCGATGGCTAAAGTAGTCTCATAGTCCTCCACCAGGCACG
>JAUWJN010000121.1 GCA_030607655.1 bacterium | reverse complement strand
TACCTCGGACCACCGAATGGAAGTAATCTGGCGGCTGCGGAAAGTTGACATCCCAGGCGTGCATGGCGTAGCCGCCAACATTATTGAACAGGCCGCCCCTGACCTGCGTGGTAAGTGGATTCGCCGGGCCAGGCTACTCTTGTATAGATGGGCCACGGACCTCGACCCGGCCGCAACAGGTGGACTTAACCGAGACCTACTCACGACCGGTATAAACAGCGCGAGGGGGAGGGTGGCAGAAGCCCTACTTCGCATCGCTGGCGAACATGGCCTTACAGACAGGAGTTCGGAAGTGCTTCGAGCATTGGCCGAGGACAAGTCGCCGGCCGTAAGAGCCTGCGTACTGGCAAAACTCGGACACCTGCGCCGCGACCACTACCATTTCTCACTTGGCTTGTTCAAACACGCTACTGAATGTGAAGACGACGGCGTGCTTCAGTACACCATCTGGTATGCTCGTTTTATCGAGTCCAAGGACTATCAGCGGTACGTCGAGCCCGTCATTCGCCGCGCGGTGCAATCCGATGAAAAGGAGGTCGCGCGGGTTGGTGGCTTCCTGGCCGCCTGGGGGCTGCTGCAACCTCAGCGGGTATCCCCGGAGCTGGGACAACTGCTGGTTGATACGCACTCGGCTGCTGTACTCGGGGGTGCGGAGGAGGTGTTCTCCGTCAACGTATACAACAAAGACAAGCAAGTCGCAGAAATCTCCCGAGACTGGTGCCTACGCTTGATGCAAAGCGGTGGGCCAGACATTGCGCATAGCGTGCTGGGTGGCCTGCGGACACAAGACTCGATTGACCTGGAGACCGTACTAGACATTTTGCTTATGGCTGCCGAGACTGACGACGTACACACCATCCGCAATCTACTTCAAGTTATTGAGAAAGGCGTGAAACAATTCCCAAACGAAGCGGCTGAGGTGCTGTCAAACCTTTGGTCCCGTGAAACGTCTCAGCAAGCGCTTAAGCAACTACACATAGGGGAGTTGCACCACGAAGTGCTGGATGAACTGTTGCGAAACGATAATGTTACCGTTGCCAATAGACAGCTTGCTTGGGACATATTCGATGTTCTTCTTAAGGCTGGCAATGCGTGGGCTA
The DNA here is from genome assembly GCA_030607655.1 of bacterium. Lineage (GTDB taxonomy): Bacteria > Armatimonadota > Zipacnadia > Zipacnadales > Zipacnadaceae > JALGTV01. Next base: position 6,113 of record JAUWJN010000121.1, on the reverse strand, counting down.
CAAGCCAGTTCGACGAGTATGTCAAGATAGCGACCACCGGGTGACGTCCGCTTCAGCGCGGAGGTCCAGCCGGGGAAGTAGCTCCACGGCGCTTAGCTCGAGCTCTGCGCTCGCGCAAGTTGCGCTCAGTAGCAACAGACTTATAACAACAACGATCAGTTGAGTGATGCTTTTCACAGTGGTACCCCTCAAGTAATGGTGTGTCCAGGCCGCCAGTATGGCGGCACAATTACGCCTGGGACAAAGTCAGTCAAACTGCAGGCATAATACTAGTGAGCAAATGAGGGGTTAGGCAGGAGGAGCGCGCTCCGCGCGCGTCAGCCCGATGAAAAAGTCGCATGGGGTAATACTGCGCTCGAGGGCCACAGCCACCTGAGAAACGACGTTGGGCTGCGGCAAAGCCTCGATTGGCACAAAGAGGTGGGGTACAGTCTGCCCGACCTTACTTAACGTCGCGTCGGTATGGTTGGTAGGCTGTTTTCCGGCGTCATAACAGCAGTACTCATGCCCGGCGGCTGGATCACAGCCGCAACGGCAATCCGGCACCGCGACCGCTACCGTATCCTCGCACTGGCACAACCCGCCACCAATAGGTAGCAGGGCCTGTGCTGTGAATAGGATTGTGAGCAGTAAATGCCGTGGCATGTGTTACCTCGCTGCGTGCTTTGACGTCTGAGCCTGTCAGATTGTTCAGGCGGCCACCTAACTGGTCAAACGTCTACCTGTATTAGATGGTTTCCCGAACGTGTGCTCTGAATAGGCGGCACAAGCGGAAAAGGCGGGCGGAAGAGCATCCCCTGAATCGCAAGCAGATGGCTCTCTCCCGCCCGTCCCGTGTCAGACTTGTCTCCGACAATGGCACGGGCCGACACGTGTCGCTAGAGTACCACCTCCATCGCCCGCGGTGGGCAGGCGGGAGGCAGAGTTCGCAGTTACCCCATTCCAACTTTATCTGTGTCTGCCGAGTGTAGGAGGGCGAAAGGGGTGGTTCCAGACCAGTAAGTGCTTAACTTAGCGAAGAAGCATAATATGCTATCATTGCTGGGGTACCCCGAGGGTCCAGGCGGCCCTCTACCAGCAGGAGTGATGAGGTAAATATCTCTTTGCCATATTGCTCATAAATGTTTTCAAAGACCGTGACATCTAGCAGGCCGGTTTCGTCTTCGAGGGTAAAGAAGACCACGGTTCTGCCGCTACGGGTAGGAGGGCGATGGGGGCGGATTAGCAGTCCGGCTACCTTGGCGGTGCCGCTAGGGCGCCGCCGTTTGACCTGCTGGATAGTGAGTACACCGGCATCAGATAGTTCAGGTCTAACAAACTGCAAAGGATGCCAGCTTGGACTAAAGCCCAGAATATCCCACTCATAGCAGCATTTCTGCTGGTCAGTGAAATCTTCGATATTCGCAAGCTCGGCGGCTTGCTGAAGATTCAATTGAGGCTGCCTGGCTGGCCTATGGACACTCACTTGCCAGAGCACCCGTCGCCGATTGGCATCAAAACGGTCCAACGCCCCACAGAGAGCTAGATTCTGAGCCACATTCACCGGCGGCCTGATTTGGCGCATGAACTGCAGCAGGTCTTCATAGGGCTGACCCTTGACTATCCTATCTAGCAATGCCTTGGGCATCTCTTTTACCTGCTTAAGGCCCACCCGGATGGCATCATTCTGGACGGTAAAGTGGGCCTGACTACAGTTGACATCTGGTCCCAGCACCTTTATACCCCGGCGCTGGGCCTCGTTTATCAGAGTATGGGCGGGGAAATAGCCCATGGGCTGGTTAGACAGCAGCGCAGCATAGAAATGAGCCGGGTAGTGGGTCAAAAGATAAGCAGTTTTGTAGCCAGTATCTCCGAAAGCAGCGGCATGGGCCTCACAGAAGCCATAGCCGGCATAGCCTTCTATGTAGGAGAAAATGGTCTCGGCCACCTCGCGTGGGCAGCCTCGCTGGATGGCCTTGCGAATGAAATCCTTGCCGATGGCCTGCATCTGTCCCTTGTCACGGTGATGGGTCAGAGCGCGGCGGAGTTGGTCAGCTTCTCCAGGAGTGAAGCCGGCTATCTTCACGGCAATCTCGATGACTTGTTCCTGAAAGAGCACTATTCCGTAAGTATCTTTGAGGATATCTTCCAGGCGAGGATCTACATAGGTTACCGGCTCTTGGCCATGCCGGCGGGCTAAGAAAGGCTCTACCATGTTGCCCTTTATCGGTCCTGGCCGGATCAGAGCAACCGAAGCGACGATATCTTCAATATTGTCTGCCTGCAAGCGGCTTTGCAGATTGCGCTGGGCGGGGCTTTCCAATTGAAAGGCTCCGGCGGTCTCGGCACTGTTAAGCAGACTGTACGTAGGCTTATCGTCAAGCGGGATGCTGTTAAAATCCAGTTGCTTGGGAGTAGAGGTTATGGTATCCTGCACCGCTGACAGCATACGCAGGCACAGCAGATCCAGCTTTAAGAGGTGCAGGTCTTCCACATCCACTTTATCAAACTGAATAATGCGGCAGCCTTTGGCGGCTTGCTGAAGAGGGGATATAGTATTCAGAGGTTGGCCGCTGATTATTACCCCACCTAAGTGGGTGCCAATGTGCCGAGGTAGGCCGGCAGCTTGAGAGCAAAGATCAAAAAGTTGGCGGTATTTATAGATGGGCAGTTGGCTGTCGCGCAATTCAGGAAATATTTCAAACGCTTCGTCAATATTATTGGCACTTATATATGGCATAATCCTGGCCAGTCGATCAATCTCTTCGGGCGGGAAGCCTAGCGCCTTGGCAATGTCCCGAATGGCTCCCCGGGCATGATAAGTCTGGAAAGTGCATACTGTAGCTACTCGGTCTTCCCCATACTTCTCGGTCACATACTCAGCGATGTCATCCCGATAGCGGGCATCAAAGTCTATATCAATATCGGGCAGATTGTTGCCTCGTTCGGGGTTAATAAATCGTTCAAAGCTCAAGTTGCGGGCCACCGCATCCACATCAGTAATATACAGGCAATAGGCCACGGCTGAGTCGGCGGCACTGCCCCGGCCGGCATACCGAACCCCACGCTGGCGGGCTTCACGGGCCACGTCCCAGACTACCAGAAAGTAGTCAGCAAAGCCTAATTGCTCGATTATGCCTAGCTCATATTCCAGCCGGCTCTTTATCTTAGCATTTAGCCTTTTATACCTTTGTTGGGCTCCCTTGTAGGTAAGATGGCGCAGCAACTGTATAGGGCTTTGGCCACTAGTGTCAAAGCGAGGCAGATATTTGTCATTGGTTAGCTCATAGTCCTGACATTGCTCGGCAATTTGCACAGTATTGTCAAGAGCCTGAGGTACCCAGAAAAATAGCTCTTCCATCTGTTGAGGAGACTTGAAGTAGAACTCAGCGTTGATTTTGCGCTGTGGATGAGGCTCATCCACAGTAGTTAACGTCCGCACACAGGTGAGTACATCTTGAATTCTAAACATAGATTTATCTACATAATGGATATTACCGCTAGCAACTACGGGCACAGGGAGCTTTTGGGCTATCTCCGCTAGGGCCTTGTTGGTAGCGTGCTGGCGCGGATAGAAAGTCTCCTGAAGCTCGATATAGAAATTATGCTGGCCAAAGATGTCCCGATACTTTTTAGTGGCGGCTTCTGCTTGCTGATAGCGCCGTTGGTAGGCTAAAGAGAAAACGTCACTGTGCCAGCAGCCGGATAATGCAATAATGTCCTCAGTATATTCTCTCAGCATCCGCTCAGCAGCCTTGGGATAGCCCCGCTCGTTACCGAGATGGGCCGCAGTCAGCAGTTGACACAGATTCGCGTAACCTTGCCGATTTTTGGCTAACAGGGTGAGGTGATGGCCACCCTCTACGGTAACTTCGGCGCCTATAATTGGCTTTATACCGGCCTGGTGGCAGGCCCTGTGGAACTGGACGGCTCCGCTGAGGCTATTATGGTCAGTCATAGCCAGCACTGGCATGTTCATCTCAGCAGCTCGCTGCACTAGCCCATTTATGGGGCTGACGCCATCCAAGAAACTAAACGGAGTATGCATGTGAAGGTGAACAAACATTAGTCTATCAGCCTCTCGACTCGCCAGCTAGCCTGACCTTTGGATACCACAAGATCTCCTCGGTTAGTCTCGACCAAAAAGAAATCGCGCAGGCTTTCTCCTTTCCACCAGCGGCCGGTCTCCCGCCAGTGATCCACCACATTCTCCACCCTGCGCCAGCAGCCCCTTACCAGTACCTGCTCAGGCTGTCTGCCACCTCTAACCGGACATACGTCAAGGGGAAGCCGCCTCACGAAGTAAACTTCCCTTCTGCGGCCAGAATCATCTGGGCAAAGCGCCGCTTATCTTCCAATTCGGAGGCCTTACTAACTGCTTGCCCTCCATAGCGGGGGCATACTATCTGCAGTGCCTGCTCAGTTTTCCCATGTCGGTAACTGCCCCACAGACTCAATTGGTGGTGGTCAACCGGTTGCAAGTCTTCGGCCACTATCTCGATGCTTAACAGCGGCTGGCCCTCCCAGAGTTGTTTCAATAATCGCTCTGTTGCCTGGTACAAACGCAGTGCATCTTTCAAAGACCTGCTGTACTGTTGCGTATGCATATGATGCCCAGCGACGTCTTCGACTTGCAGCGTCAGCCGCCGCGTCTGGCTAGCAGTGCTCTGTAGCTTGTTACCCAGTTGTTCGCATATCTCATCTAAGGCCTGGATGATAACCCCCTGTCTGTCTTCGATATCAAAGGTGTGCACTACTCGCTCTTCCCTAGGTGGATACAGGGGCTGTACGGCTCTGTCGTCTTTACCATTTATCCAATTATGTAACTGACCACCAAGCTGCTCAGTTTGCTGAATGAGGGTATTCTTATCCAGACCGGCCACTTGGTCCAGAGTGGGAAGACCTAATCTCTGCAAAGTATCTCGCAGCTTGTAATCCAGCCAATCAAGACCGGACAGCGAGATTGGAGCCAGAAATTCTCTGGCATCTTCTTCGACTACTACAGCATTGTGGTCCACTGCTACCCGCGCGATAAATTTGCCCGGTCCAATCCCGATACAGACCTGCAAATCGGTCTGCTGCTGAATTTGCCTGCTGATCTCTTTTTGCCATGCTTGGGCCTGGTTGGTGCTGGATAGAACTTTGGTAATATCAACAAAGCCCCGATGAAAATCTATCGGCTCTACTACCGGACTATAAGCAGCGACAATATCCCAAATCTGCCGGTACAGCGGTATACAGTCATCAGGATTGCATGTAACTATCTGGGCTTGGGGACATAAACACCGCACCTGACGAAGGGGGATACCGGTACTGACCCCTTCTGCCTGAGCTAGACTGCAGGCTTCCAGCACTTTGCCATTCCGGGCCACTACTAAGGGCCTCCGGCCTAATGACAGGCGCATCTGTCGATAGACCCTGACATAGAACCTCTTAACATGTATAAAAGCAATCCAATTACCCATTGCCATCCCTTTCAGGGAATTCTTATTATATCAAACATTTGTTCTATTGTCAAGTACCCGTAGGGTCCCAAAACTAATTTGCACACTTTGGGGAGCGGGGATGTCGCGGCCTCTGGGCTTTCAGTGGCAGTCTTGACTTCTCGTTCTGCTCAGGCCATCATTACGGTATGTTCTGGCACTTGCTTGTAGTATTGTTGTCTCCACTAGCCACTCTCTGTGTTGGTCTGCTGCACGATGATCGCGACAGGGAGATCCTCGCTCTCCGCCGTCGCCGACCGGATGTCTGCCTGGCTCTACTCCATTGCAGCCCCACCTTCCACTCGGTGGTCCATACCAGCTTAACACTGCTGGCATGGCTGCACGTTTGGCCCGGGGCGGATCGTGAGCGATTAAGGCCCACTGCGTCTGTTCCAGAAGGCCAGTGACATCTGGCGAAGTCACTCCTCCGGCTCCAGAGTAATTGTCAGGAAAGTCTGCTGACCACGAGTATGCTGGAACTGTCTTTGGGCCTGTCGCAGACCGGCTCCAGGCGGCGGATTCACTACCACCTGGTATTGGCCGGTATGAGGGTTCTCGAATCGGAAGTAGCCCCCGTCGCCGGTGACAGCTCTTCCTACTCGCTGCCTGCTGCGGAAGAGAAGCGCCTCTGCGCCCTGTACCGGTGTCGTT
>JAUWJN010000227.1 GCA_030607655.1 bacterium | reverse complement strand
TGGGCTCGTCGGCTGCCTATCTGTACAGTGTCTATTTCACCTTCTTTAGCAGTGGGCAAGTGCACGTCTACTACGATACGGCCGCCGTTATTCTCACCCTGATCACGTTGGGGCGCTTGCTGGAGGCCCGCGCTAAGGGCCGGACCTCGGCGGCAATCCGCAAGCTGATGCAACTGGCTCCGACTGAGGCCTCGGTAATCCGCGCGGGCGAAGAGGTCAAAGTCCCCCTTGAGCAGATTGAAGTGGGCGATGTAGTGGTGGTTCGCCCGGGCGAGAGGATTGCAGTAGATGGCGAGGTGGTCGAGGGCCACTCAGCGGTAGACGAGTCAATGATAACTGGTGAGAGCATCCCCGTTGATAAAGCCGCTGGTGATGAAGTCATCGGCGGCACTATAAACCAGACTGGTACATTCAAGTTCCGGACAACGCGGGTGGGCAGCGAGACGGCGCTACAGCAAATCATACGTTTGGTGCAAGAAGCGCAGGGCACCAAGCCGCCTATCCAGCGGCTGGCCGATACGGTTGCCGCCTACTTTGTGCCGGCCGTCATTGCTATTGCCTTGCTGACTTTCCTGGGCTGGCTGCTAGCGGGGGTCGGATTCGAGCAGGCTCTGGTCAACGCCGTAGCAGTGCTGGTAATTGCCTGTCCCTGTGCGCTCGGGCTAGCCACACCCACTGCGGTGATGGTGGGCACCGGCCTGGGCGCAGACCACGGCATCCTCATCAAGCAGGCCGGCGCTCTGGAAATGGTAGGCCGCCTGGACACTATCCTTTTCGATAAGACTGGCACCCTTACCCGTGGAGAGCCAGAAGTTACCAAGGTGTTGTCTCTAACCGATGAGCTTGCCGAGGACGACTTATTGCGGCTGGTAGCAGCGGCCGAGAATCCTTCCGAACATCCCCTGGGGCAGGCGATCGTGGTCCGGGCCCGGGAGAAGAACCTGGAAATTGCTGAAGTGGATGACTTTGAGGCACTGGCTGGCCGGGGGGTGCGCGCGACAGTAGACGGGGAGCAGATACTGGTAGGCAGCACCGGGCTGATGCAAGAAGCCAGTGTGGATATCTCTTCTGCTCGGGAAGCGAAGAGCCGTCTGGAGCAGCAAGGCAATACGACCCTGCTGGTGGCGGCCGATGGCCGTGTGGTGGGCGTTATCGCCGTGGCCGATACGCTCAAGCCTAGCGCAGCGGCGGCGGTCTCGCGCCTCCAGCAGATGGGCCTGGATACCTATCTGCTCACCGGCGACAATCGGCGCACCGGCGAAGCTATCGCCCAGCAGTTGGGTATGAGTAATGTACTTGCGGAAGTTCTGCCCGAGCAGAAGAGCGACGAGGTGAAACAACTTCAGCAGCAGGGCCACCGCGTTGCGATGGTGGGCGACGGGATCAACGACGCGCCCGCGCTGGCGCAGGCCGATGTAGGGATTGCGTTGGGCACGGGCACAGATGTCGCTATGGAGGCGGGAGAGATCACGCTGGTCAGTGGCGACCCACTGGGCGTAGTGCGCGCTATACTGCTGAGCCGTCGGACTCTGGCCCATATCAAGCAAAACCTGTTCCTGGCATTCTTCTATAATGTCGCTGCCATTCCGCTGGCTGCCGCGGGCCTGCTCAACCCAATGATTGCCGCCGCCGCGATGGCCGCTTCCTCGGTCTCCGTGGTGTCCAATTCGCTGCGTCTGCGCCGCCAGCACGACAAGGAATTGATGACACAATTGCAGAATATCACAGCAGGCAATATCTAAATGAGAAATCTTGGACTACCACTGCATGCCCGTTATCATCGGAAGTGTTGGATGGAGACGACTGGACACTAAGGAGGCAACAGAGTGCGCCAACAACCTGTGGATAGAGAGCAAGAAGGTCTTTTGAGAAAAAAGAAAAAAGCTCTCCAAAAGAAGGCTTTGAGAAAGATCTTCAACGTACTGTGGCCCGGGGGCTGCTACGGGTGCGTCGTTATACCATGTGCGATGCTTTGCCTCGTAGCGCTGTTCCTAACCATAGAAGCATTCCAAAAGGGCTTCGAGCCGGATAAGTATTTTTATCTCATATTATGTCTCGGTTCTGGGCTTGCAGCCGTGTTATGGGGGATTGAAACATTGGGGCGTAAGTGACGGTGAGACAATGTGGACAGGCTGAAGTCAAAGATTCGGATTTAGTGCGAAGCGAGCATGGTCGAGTAGCTCAGTCATTAGGGTTTCCCTGTCATAGATCTAGATCCGAGGGGACCAACGCGACCACCTACGGCATTGAAGTCAGCGGTGCACCACGCAGATGGCTGCTAGCGATACAGGCTACCATTCCGCTCGACGAGTTGGCTTTCCACCTAGCGGCTCCGCGCCGGCGCCGTAGCCTGCGACGTGCAAAGTCACGTTGTGAAGCACCTGGCTTGCCATCACTTCGGCTCCTAAATCAATGGCACTCACAATACCATCCGCCAGCGCAGTGGAGAGTCCTCTTCTGCCTCTATCTCATTCCCCGCCGAATGGTGCAGTTGCAGAATACCATGGCTAGAGGCTCGTCGCTTCGTGTTGACAAGCTGGTGTATCTAAGCCATACTGCTTACAAGAAAGTGAGGTGTCATCATGCGAGCCGTAATCGTGATGTGTGTTATCATGACTTGTGTGGCACTGGCGGGTTGCAGCGAGGTGAGAACGGGTACGCTCATAAAGTGTAAAAGGTGTGGAAAGACCATTCAAGACGAGACCACGTTCAAACAAGTCCCCTTCTGGGAGGCGGGCAACTACTCGGTGGACGTCGTCCGCAATAGGTATTGCGAGCAGTGCGCCAATGAGAAGGTGCCGGTGACTATTCGTTACCACTGCTGCGCGTGTGGCCAGGTCTATCGCGTAGAGAAGACGACAATGCGCCGGGCAGACCTTCCCACCGAAGATAAAAGGATTATTGACAAAGAGGAAGGATACTGTTGCGCTGCGTGCAAGGTAGGGGGACTAGTGAAGGATGGCATAGATTCAACCGGCGATGCCCTGGGAAAGGCAGTTGAAGGATACATTGAGGGTATTTTCCGGGGCATTGAGCGCTAGGTAACATTATCTGAGAAAACTCCGAGTAGAGCTCTCATGTTTGGGACTGCCTATCAGTCGTCAGTGTGATCAGAGTTGGCTGTCAGTTGTTCAGCCCGGGCGTGGGCTATCAGTGTCAGACCCAGTATGATGCCGAAAACATTGTGAAGCACGAATATAGCCCCCAACGTTCCAATGCTTATGTAGAACCCTTCGTTGGCACCCGGCAGACCACCAAAATGGCCGCCCTGCTGAAGCTCGTTAAATACCCGTATGATCAAGCTGGTGACAGGCAGATTCACCAGTAGCCAGAAAATACTTAGTGCCAATATCCATCCTCCACCGGCCTTCCGCAAGTAAAAAACCCAGAACACAATAACCAGCAGACCAGAAATGATTAGCGCAGCCATTTAGCATCACCCTCTCAGTCGATTGAAATTCCTATTAACTCTATTGATCTCTCTTTCTCGACGCTGCGACAAAAAACCTTTTATATTATCGCCCCGGGGGCGGTTCGTGTCAAGTACGTACCTGACGATGACGCTCTGACTCAGTGCTATGACCTGGGGCAGCAAGTGGCGGCGAAGCTTAATCAGAACTCTGATTGTAAGTAGCAAGCGGTATCCACAGCGGCTAGAAATCTAAGAAATGCGCCGACTCCGCCCGAGGCAGTGCTCGGCGCGCAGTCTTCCGTGACCTCAAGGCGTCGGCTGGTCCTCTTCAGGCTCAAACATTTCCTTGCCCACTCCACAGTCGGGGCAGACCCAGTCCTCGGGCAAGTCCTGGAAGGCAGTGCCCGGTGGTATGTCGGCGCTGGGGTCACCGAGCGCCGGGTCATACACGTAGTCGCAGCGTTGCAATACTTGCTGTTGCATGCGACTAAGGGATTGTCCATGTGCACGCATCAGGCCCGACAACTGGGCGTTCAGGATCGGGACGTTGCTGTTCTCGTCGTGGAGGCTCTATTCTCGACAGTGACCAACGTGGACTTCGACGCCCAGCGTCTGCAGGCACCGCTGGTGCGGGCGGTGCAGTTGCGTGATAAGGCGCGCGAGAAGGCAGTGAACAAACGGTATGGCGCGACGTCTACAGATATGAGCGAGTAAGCAAGAACATCATCAGAACGGAGGACAGAGATATGAAAGTCAAATGGTTACTGATCAGTATAACAGCAGTGCTCACTGTGGGGCTGTCCACGGCAGTTTGGGCACACTGCGACGAAACCCCTGTGCCTTTGCGGATAGGGCAAGGCTACGGGGCCCGTCAAGGTGACAGCCAAGGCGGGATGGCGCAACTGAGGGAAGAGCAGCGTGAGCAGATCAAAACGGAGGTTGGCGAGATGCGCG
>JAUWJN010000094.1 GCA_030607655.1 bacterium | reverse complement strand
GCCCCGACCGGAGTTCTCCCGCGTAGGCGAGGTTCTCTAACCTCGCCCGATGCGCAGGTTAAGAACCTGCGCTACGCGAGAAGAAAAATTTACTCAATTTACTCTCGCCAGCGGCCCTCAGTTGCCTTTGGCAACAGTCTCTAATATCATATATCTATGGCGATAGCGGAGGGGTGGCCGAGTGGACGAAGGCGGCGGTCTTGAAAACCGCTGTGCCGCAAGGCACCGGGGGTTCGAATCCCTCCCCCTCCGCCAGCTACTAAAAGCATAGGCCCTTGGGTAAGATCGCGGCGCTGCAGGCGCAGTTGACCGAATTGAAGGAGGCGCTTGGGCAATGAACGGACACCGGATTAGCAAGCTATTGGTCGTACTCATTGACACCTTACTGATCGCGCTTGCCGCTCTGCTGCTTATGCGGCTGATCCCACCGACCGAAACCCCGGATAAGATGCTGTACTTCTTCCTGGCTGTATTCGCCACGACGCTGGCAATAATAGTCGCCGGGGAGTGCCTATCCGGGGCTCCCCCGGAAGAGGACGACACGGTTGGCACGGACACGCGGGGTAACGTTTTCGCACCTAAGCAGGGACCTCTTTCCGTGGACACTATGTACCAACAGCTATACACAGAAATGCGTAGGTACCGGGACCACGAACAGGGCGTCGTGACTTGGTGGACTACTATACTGCTGGCCGTCGTAGCTGGCATCATACACTTCTCGACACAGGGACAGGGCATTCACTATAGCGTTAGGGTGGGCCTGATAGTTGGGGTGCTTTCGCTAAGTGCCGCTATGACCTGTCTCATTGCTTACACTAACCGTCGCTACCATGATCTGCGCAAGCACACAAACAAGTATTATGACCATGTATTCCAGCCACGCCCGGAGCTGACAGTCATGGGTATCGGGGGATTCATACGCACTCTTATTCCGATGTGGATAGTTACGATCGGCGCTTGCGCCTTGTTGGGCTTCGCCGACTTAATCCGGTTAGGATGCCTGTAGCCGGCCACAACACGCGCCGAGAGCGCACAGGAGGTAATGACCCAATGAGTGACCCAATGAAAGTTGCAGAGTTCAAGAAACGATTGAACGCCCTGGACGTAAGTGGCGAGGAAGAAGTGGTATTAGTTATTCCGCAAGAGGACAAAATAGGGCGGAACTACTGGTGCACACTACCATCGGGGTGTAATATATTCTGGCTTCCTGAGTCTGCGGAAATAGTCATGCCTGATGGTACGTTCCGACAGGTAAAAGTCATGGCGATTAAGGGCGACCCTGAACTTGGTAGGCAAGGCATTAAATATAGCTTTGTAGGGGGCACGGCGCCAGAATAGCCACAAATCGCACCGGAGGCCCGTAGACGGCCACAAAAACACGCTAAGAGCGCAGGAGGGCGTGATACTATGTCACCTAAGAGTGATCATTCTTGGCAACTAAAGAGACTGAGACTGAGCAAGCAAGAGGCGGTCTTTATGGGTGTCACCGGCGCGATAGTGCTTCTTCTCATTATTTGCGCTCTAGGGGCATATAGAGTCTCGCTTGAAGAGCAAGCCGAAGCCAAGCGTGTGAAGGCGGAGCGTGTAGAATACAACCGACAAGTGGCTGAGTGGCAGCAGCGAGTACAGGCAAAGCAGCAGGAGGAGCAGCAGGGGCAGCAGCAGGCAAATGAACGACGAGCACGGGCGGCCCGGATCGAAGAACAGAAGCGCAAGGCAGAGCGAAGGGCATCGGAGGTATTGGCTGACGGCTACCTCACCGAAGCGGAATTAGAATATGCGAAGGGGTATCCGCCTGACCACGTGCAGAGGTTCACCCACCGAGGGACGAAAAGCACGAGCTATTTGTACTATGGCAACGAGCAATGGGTCTTTGAGGACAAGCGGTTCGGGAGGGGATGGTGGAATGGCGGAAGAAAGTGCCCTCCCTATATGGGCAAATGGTATCCTGGTATATGGTGGCATATATGCGTGGGGCTAAATGAATGGTAACGTTGCCTGGGGTATAGCCCCCAAACGCACAGGAGGCCCGTAGAGCGCCTGCGGGCACCGAGTGATCGTTCATAAGACTTGCTGGATAATCTCCGCCGCGGGGGCGCGGCACCAGTGGGCAGCGAGCGTCATCGGCATTTAGAACATCCAGAAGCTGTATTGGGCCTGGTGAGTAATTAACGCCAGCACCGTCCAGAAGCCGCCCACGACGAACTCCCCCAGTATAAGGCCCAACGCGAAGGGAACCGCTGCGTGGTAGGCCTTAGGCCCCGCATAGCGCATCACTAGCGCTTTGCCCGCCCAGCCAATGAGAATCGGTAGCCACACCACCCGCATCGTCCAATCCGGGGCGAGGGCATAGCCGATAGGGTGAAAGGGCCACCAGGCGAAATGGAAGCGCATCTGCATCAGGAAGTAGCTAAAGCCGACCCCGAAGATAATACCGCCCAGGCCCACCCAGTTAGCGCCGGTGGGGCGAGTAAGCCAAGTATCCATTCGCCCCCAGCCCTCACGGGACAGGGCTTTCATCGGTGAGGCCGCCAGCATAGACTCCACTCCCTCCCGATAGCCCAAGTGCAGCAGAGCCCAAACGGCGGCGAAGCAGCCCACGACGGTGGCCACGGCTGCCGCGGCGGTCAGGCGTTGGGGATTAGCGCCTACCAGTTCGGCCATCTTCATACCCTCAAGTTGATGGGGCATCGGCACGCCCGGAAAGCCGCGCGTGAAGCCGAAAAACAGCGTCCAGACGCCTATCTCCCGGCCCGACATCCTATTGCTGCCTACTATATTCAGGGGGATCAAGTCAGGCCCCGCGTAGTGAAAGGAATGGATGGGGGCCCCGAATTCGGCGCGAATCTTGCTGATGGCAGTGTTAATAGCCAGGTAGAGTACGAAGAAGAAGAAAGCAGTGACCACCGGCATACCGAGGCTAGCGGTGAACCATACCAGGATAACCATACCGACGGCGAGGCCGCCGAAGGCCAGGCGATATTCTTTGGCTTCGGCCTCGCTGACTCCGCTGCGACCATCTCCTCCCACCGCACCGGGTTTATTGCTGACCGCCGCCCATACCGCTGCCAGGTGGCCGCGGGCAGACCATAGGGCAAAGCCTACCACCGCCAGGTAGCCACCGACGCCCTGCTCCACCATTGCCGGTAAAGCCCCGGCCGTTGCCCGGAAGGCCCAGGGGGAGTAACGGGGGTAGCCGAGGGCAGCGCAAATCATCTCTTCAATTATGAAGATCCAGAAAAAGAACCAGCAGGAGAAGCTCAGGTCGGCGGGTAGTAAGAAGGCAATGCCAATAACAAACGGATAAAACGAGGTCGCGGTATGGTTGAGGGTCGCGGCCCACCGCTGGGGGAAGTGCATCCATTGCAACTTGACGGCAATTATGGGCACCGCCGGCCAAAGTACATGCAACTCGTTGATGATATCAATCCCCGCCGCGATGCCAAACCCTAGCCACATCAGCTTATTGCGCCAGATGCTCTTCGGACCCCGGGCCGTTATTTGCATCGGCAGTTCGGTCAGCGGGAAGTTCAGCTTCTCGTAATCAGTCCACTGGCGACGCAAGATAATGTTCACGCACAGGCACATCAATTGGGTGACGGCAATAAAGGCCGCCCAGATCAGGCCCGGACCCAGCCAGGCCTGGAGATTGCTCATATCGTATAAAGTTGAACCGCCCATGTAAAAGTCATACACCGCGTGCGTATCAGAGACCATCAGGTGCATCGGCAGGTGGGGCCTGAGCTTTGTCGCCCAGGCGTTCGCGGCGGTAGCATACCAGAACGGATTGGCCAGTCCGGGGAGGAATACCGCCATAAATTGGTCGCCGACGATGCCGCTGCTGATAGAGGTCATAATGTAAACTATCAGTAGCTCCGCCCGATTAAAGGCATAGCGGGGTACAATGAGGCGCAGGAGAGCGTTAAGGGCAACCAGGGCGATGAGGATGAGTATCGTGTGGAAGAAGATAGATAAGTAGGTCGGCCGGCCGCCGTAGACATTCTCCATCGCGGCGACCCATAAACTGGTAAGTGGTATCGCCAGGGCACCAATCAGCACGCTGCGGAAGGTGATCTGGGGTGGTGCCGGATGCCGCTTGTCACGAATTGACATTTGCTTTGCCCTGTCTCGGTAGATCACACATAAGGCCTCGTGACCAGCGGGAATATGGTCCAGCCGCGACACAGTAGATATTCGGCCGGCTATTAGGAATTCCTCCCCGCTGGCGATACTCAGCACCTCTTGACAGTCGAAGGAGCGGCTTCCTATACTTTAACCAGACATTTAGCTGGTATCACCAGCCGTGGGGCTTGTCAAAGTAATGAGTAGCGGAGGGGTGGCCGAGTGGACGAAGGCGGCGGTATTGAAAACCGCTGTGCCGCAAGGCACCGGGGGTTCGAATCCCTCCCCCTCCGCCAACTACAAACCGAGAGTGAAAAGATGACCAATAAATCTAAACCGCGCAAATCGTGGCAGGAAAAACTGGCCGATAGTAAGGATCTGCCCAAAGTCCAAAAAGTTACGAAGAAAATGAGTAAAAGATGGGGAACAGGGACGGTGGTTATCCCCGCACCGAAAGAAGTAGATGAGATTATGAGAGGAGTCGCTGCGGGCAAGCTCATTACCATAAATGAGATTCGGGCGATACTTGCCGATAAACATAGTGCGACCATCGGTTGTCCGATGACGACGGGCATTTTCGCCTGGATTGCGGCTAATGCCGCCGCCGAAGCGGCCGCGGAAGGAAAGAAGAATACCACTCCTTACTGGCGGACACTAAAGACCGGCGGAGTCATAAACCCCAAGTACCCGGGCGGCGTAGAGGCCCAAAAGAAGCTCTTAGAGCAGGAAGGCCACAAAGTAATCCAAAAAGGCAAAAACCACGTCGTGGTTGACTTTGAAGAACACTTGGTAGAGCTATGAAAGGCGGCGGTCTTGAAAACCGCTGTGCCGCAAGGCACCGGGGGGCCCAATCCCTCCCCCTCCGCCACGCACAAAAGACGGATGCCCTTGGCCGGACCGCGGCGTTGGAGGCGCAGTTCGCCGAGTTGAAGCCGGGCGGTGAGGAGGAAAAGACATGAGAGTGCAGACTAGACGCGCACTTGCGTACCATGAGGCAGGCCACGCCCTATTAAGATTGCATTTGGGGTTAGATATCAAGGAGGTTAGCATAGTATATGATGAGGAGACCAAGAGTAGGGGCCACGTGACAGGGGAACTTCCGCAGGACAAACACATAAAAGAACTCGGCAATCATCTGTTGGCTAGCCTAGTCCTCCTGGTAGAGGAGGGCATGATTCGTGTAGCTGGACCTGAAGCTAAGGAATTGATTACCGGGCGTAAGCCGGGGAAGTGGGCACACCGTGACTATCGTGTCGATCTCTGGAGCGAAGAGGGCAAGAAGATGGGACCGGAAGAGCGGGAAGCTTTTCTCCACTGGATAGTCGAACGGGTCAAGCCCTTATTGAACAGCAAGAGGCACTACTTAGACGCAATTGCAGAGGCGTTATTTCAACACAAGGAATTGAGTGGCGGCGAAATACAGGACATCATGAGTAAAGTGGAGGCTCGGCCAGGGGAAGGGCGGCCAGAATAGCCGTATTTCGCACAGCAGGCCCGTAGACGGCCTGTTTTGACTGGGGGAAGGGCAAGGGGATAGGGAAAATCAGCCGCCGCTGATAGAAAAAGATTTGCCAGTTATTTCCGGTTAGCAATTGCGAGAGAGCGGGGTGCAAATGAAACAAGGAATACTTGCATTAGTACTTGTGGGAACAACGGGGTGTATAGGCTATCTCATAGGCGCACACTACTTCGCCGACCTCTATTACTATAAGGGCTTCTACGGCTATAGCGGCGAACCGGGAAGGATAATATGCGCTGTAGTGGGCGGTGCGTTTGGGGTGGTCCTGGCGACACTCCTAGCACGCAAGGTTGTGTAACGGACATTGACTAAGGAGAGAACGCCGTAGAAACGCCCAGGAGGCCCGCTTGCGCACCATAGCGCTTCAGCCTTCGGCGGAGGACTCAGCGCGCAGGCCCGTAGACGGCCTGCGGCCGCCGACTGATCCCTCTATAAGACTTGTTGGATAATCTGAGCCGCGCGGGCGCAGTGGGGGCGGTGTGGAGGCTGATGCGAGTGTTAAGCTCGATTTGAAAATACTCTTGGTTCCAAGGAAGAGGTATTGATGAAAAACACATTCGCCGTGAGTATGAATTGTTATACCTGGGGAAGATTCAATCTCGCCGAGTGCCTGACCCAGATCAAACAGACGCCCCTGCGAAGGGTAGAACTGCCCACCGAACAGGTTAGGCCTAACTCGCTGATCCCTGAGCTTATGGTGGACGCACCCCTCGGCGGAGAATGGAAATATAGCCTCCCCGACCTCCGGGACCTGCTGGCCAGAGATGGCTTTCAGATTGATAGCCTGGACGTATTCGGCTATACCGGCTACCCAGGGGCAGCAGAAATCGTCAAGCGGCGTGTAGACTTTGCCCAGGCTCTCGGGGTCGAAATGATTGTGATGGGCTGTCACCACAAGGCTCTCGTTCGCCCCAGCGGGGCCTTAGAAGGTGATACCTCACAGGCGGAGAAGGAAGCCCGCGCTTTTCTTTATGCGATGCTCCGCGAAGTGGGTGACTACGCGGCTGACAGAAACATCAGAATAGCACTGGAAACTCACCCGGGGATCATGACCAACGCGGCGGAGGCACTCAGAACCATGCACGAGGTGAACCGGGAAAACGTAGGCATCAATTTCGATCTTGCCAATATCCTCTTCTACAACGAGGCGTTCGATGAGAGGGACGCGGCCCACGAGCTTGAAACATTGGTGCCGTACGTATTCCACGTCCACCTCAAGGACATCATTCGGGGAAAGACCAAGGCAGAACACGTACTTTGCCGGCTGGGCGAGGGCGAGGTTGATTTCCTCAGGGTCTTTGACATCCTCCACGCCGCCAACTTCTATGGTCCGTTCAGCTTCGAGGTGGAGACCTTCCACGGCGTCACCCAGTCAGAGGACATTGGTGACTATCACGCAGACCTGCTTGCCTCCATAGAATATATCAAGTCGCTGGGCGAGTTTGATATTTGAACTGCCTGCTTCAGACCGCCATCAGAGGATTACAGAGCCTCCTGGATAATCTCAGCCGCGCGGTTGCAGTGGGCCTGGGCCTGGTCGCGAGTATCGGCCTCCGCCATTATCCGAATAATAGGCTCGGTATTGCTGGGCCGGGCGTGCAGCCACGAGTCATCCGGCCACATTACCCGTACCCCTTCGGTCTCGTCAACCTCTTCCCCGGTGTATGCTTCCCGCAAGGCCAGCATTACCGGCTGCACCCGCGCCGCCGGGCACTCCACGCGGGTCTTAACCATCGCCGAAGGGCGGAAGGTCTGCTCAATCCACGAACTGACCGGCCCACCCCACCCGGCCAGACCCTCCAGAATCAAGCACATCGCTCGGAGGCTGTCGCGGCAGTAGTGAATCCGGGGATCAATGATGCCCCCATTCCCTTCCCCGCCGAATACCCAATCGTCTTTATCAGTATGACCGGCTTGCTTGAACTTGCGGGCTTCTTCTTTCATTACCTCCACCACATTGACCTCGCCCACTTTAGCCCGCCGAAACGGACAATTATGCCGCTGGGCGACCTCCTCTATCATGCGGCTGGTGGACAGATTAGCCACCAGCGGGATGCGCCCCGCGGAGGCGACGGCATCGGCGGCCAGGGCGAGGGTATATTCCTCACCCACCGCCACGCCCTGCTCGGAGACAATGGCCAGGCGGTCAGCATCGGCGTCCTGGGCAAAGCCAATATCAGCCTGGTGCTCTTTGACTGCCGCCTCCAGTTGGCCCAGGTTTTCCGGTATCGGCTCCGGGGAATGGGGAAACAGGCCGTCAGGAGTGTCATTGATGGCTACCACCTGGCAGCCCAGCTCGGTCAGCAAGCGCTCACTGATTACCGCTCCGGCCCCATTGCAGCAGTCAACTACTACCTTCAGTTTGGCTGCGGCGATAAGCTCGCGGTCAGTGTGAGCGAGCAGTTCAGCCAGATGCCGGTCCAGAGCCGTCTTATCAAAGGTAACCTCACCTATCGCTTCATTGCTGACCAGGGCGAACTCTCCCTGATGATAGACATTGAGAAGCTC
>JAUWJN010000140.1 GCA_030607655.1 bacterium | reverse complement strand
CGGCTCTCCATAAATGGGGTGGTAGTGCTGCGGGGGTAGCGGGGGCCGGGAATTGGGGCTATCTGAATGGACTCCACTATCATTGATGTCACCGAGCTCGCCGATGCCCAGGTGGGTGAGGAAGTGGTCATGATCGGCCAGCAGGGCCCGGAGAGCATCACCATAGCTGAAATCGCCGACCAGTGCGATACCGTAGTGCAGGAAATACCGGTCCGATTTTCCAAGCGTCTGCCCCGGGTCTACGTCCACGAACCCGGTGACGTTCGGATAAAGGAGCTGGTTGAGGCAATACAGCACCACTAATCATTATAGGATAGGAAGCTTTTCTGTGATGTCAGTACCTGATGCTGTGAAAGTTCAAGTCCCCGCTACCACCGCCAATCTGGGCCCCGGCTTTGACTGCCTGGGGCTAGCGCTGAGCCTGTACAACAGCGTCGAGCTGTCACTGAGCGTCATTACCGAGGTGGAGGTAGCTGGCGAGGGCGCCGGGCAACTGCCGCTCAGTGACGCTAATCTGGTGTTGCAGGCGGCCCACAAGCTAGCTACCCAGGCCCAGGTAGAGGTGCCCGGCTGGCGGCTACGGCAAGATAATTCTATCCCGCTGGCCCGTGGCCTGGGCAGCAGCAGCGCGGCCATTGTGGGGGGCCTGGTCGCCGCTAACCAGCTTCTGGCAGCTAACATCGGCCTGCCTCAACTTTTACAGTTAGCTACCGAAATGGAAGGCCACCCTGACAATGTTGCGCCTGCCCTGTATGGCGGTCTGACCGTCTGTGGCATTGAGCAGGACCAGGTCCACTGCGCGGCGTTTCCTGCCCCTGAGGGCCTGTCGGTCGCCCTGGCTATCCCCGAATTTGAGGTGAGCACCGAACTGGCCCGCAGCGTGCTCCCTGGGGAAGTGCCCTTTGCCGACGCCGTGTTCAACACTACCCACGCCGCCTTGGTCCTAGCCGCGCTGGTCAGCGAGGATTGGCCGCTACTACAAGTGGCAATGACCGACCGCCTCCACCAGCCGTATCGTGCTGAACTGATACCCGGGATGCAGGAAGTTATCGCAGCAGCCATCCAGGCCGGCGCTTACGGGGCAGCGCTGAGCGGTTCCGGGCCGACCATAGTGGCCTTTGCGGGGCATGAAGATGCGACAATATCGGCAGCAATGCGGGATGCTTTTCAGCGCCGCGGCATCAAGGCTCGTATCGTATGGGCCAGGGTATCTGGACAAGGCGCGAGGGTAGTACCGGAGTTAGGATAATGAAATATGACTGATATTGATTGCCAGCAAATAGCACAAGCAGTAGAAAAGCACGCTGATGCGGCGCGGGACTGGCTGATGGAGATGATAACCTACCCCAGCACTCAGGGCAATGAAGCGGGGGCGGTAGAGTACATAAAGGGACTGTTTGATGAAGTCGGCTTCCCCGCCGAATACCAGGAGATACCCGAAGATATAGTAAATGACCCCGAATACTCACATGGGGACAATGAGCAGCCCTATGCTGGCCGCCATAATCTGGTTGCCCGCCAGCCAGGAGGGGGGGAAGGGCGGTCACTGATTGTGCAATCGCACGCCGACGTGGTTCCCGCCACTGACTGGGCCGAAGCCTTCAATCCCCGCTTTGATGGCGAATATGTGTACGGTCGGGGAGCTACCGATTGTAAGGGGCAGGTGGCGGGTATCCTGATGGCCCTGGCCGCTCTGAGCGACCTGGGTGTCAAGTTGGCCGGCGACCTGGAAGTCCAAATAGTAATAGAAGAAGAGGTCGGCGGCAATGGTGCTCTGGCCTTAATTCGCCAGGGTTGCCGCGCCGACGGTGTCGTGGTAATGGAAGCCAGTGGGTTGGATGTGTTCCCCGCCAATCGCGGGGCCGTCTGGTTCCGGGCTAAGACCACCGGCAAGTCATTGCATATGGGCCGCCGCCACGAGGGTGTCAACGCCATCGAGAAGATGATGGAAGCCATAAAGTGGATGCTGGAGTACGAGCAGGAACTGGTTGCTGCCAGCCAGGATTATCCCCTCTTCGAGCGCTACGCGGCGCCGGTGCAATTATGCCTGGGCACTATCTGCACCGAAGGTTGGCCCTCCATGGTCGCCGGCAAGTGTGTACTAGAGGGCGGCGTAGGCTTTCTCCCTAACAAGGATATGGCTCAGGTAAAACAGGAACTGTATGAGGCAGTGATGCGCACCGATGACCAGTGGCTCCGAGAACATTTTGAACTGACCTTCCCCAAACTGCATAATGATGCCTACGAAATCCCCTCCGATCACCCGCTGGTCACGACCCTGCACCAGGCAGCGCTGGACTGCGGCCTGGATTCTGAGGTCTACGGCTGGAACGTTAGCTGCGATGCTCGGCTATATGCCAAATTGGCGGGGCTACCCACTGTCGTCTACGGAGCCGGCAGTATATCCGAAGCTCATTCCGCCGACGAAAAGGTCTGCTGGGCGCAGGTAGTTGCCGCCGCTCAGGGCCTGGCTATGGGGATAATTCGCTGGTGTGGTAGTTCCTAAGTGTAGGTGGCGGTCGGTTTTCACCAGCAGAGAACGCCGGATAACCATATCCGGGCCGTTGCTGTCGTTGCTGCTGTTGCTGTGCTTGCTGCCGTTGCTGTCATTGCTGCGGTAGCAGGAGGTTGGAATTGTGGCGGAGGACTCCGAGAATCGGTGCCCACGGTGCGATCGCCAGTTAGTGCGCACTCCCCAGGGACTGTACTGCGTACACTGCGGCTACGACTTCTCGGTGCCGCCGGAGGCCCTGCAGGCGGGTGAGTATTTTACCGGGGCCGAGTGCGGCGTGTTTGGCTTCATTGTCGGCGTGGAGTTGGGAGTGGCGCTCGGCCTGGCCGCCAGCGCTAGCGAGCCAACCGCAACTGTGATGCCCTGGGCCGCGGGAGGTGGGGGGTTAGGGGGAGCTGTGCTCGCCGGCTGGCTAGGCAACCGGCTAGCACCCGGGGTACGGCGCAGCTTCCGCAGATTGTTGCTCTCCGCCTGTGGCGCCGGCATGTTAGTTTTGTTTCTGGCCGCAAGCGGGGTTTCCGATCTGGACGCCCTGCTCCTCACCGCAGTGGGCAGCACCGCCGTGGTGTATCTGACCGTTTCGTATCTGGCCCGCCTCCTTGACTGCGAAGGAAACAGTGCGGGGAGGAACTAATTATATGTGTGTAACATTGTCCTGACGTATGGGTAATATATAAGATGCTTTGTGGAAAACTAGTGAGTCGAGTGATCGTGACAAGAGACAAAGGAAAAATGATAAGCGTAAGTCGGACCAAACCAAGTCGTAGGTCATTCTGTAACTGGCGGGGCGAGAAATGTCAGAACTATTTATAGAAGATTATATTGACAAGCTCATTATGCTTGAGGAACGGCTTGGGGATAGAACGAGCTATGAAATGCTCCAACCTTTCTCACTAGATGGGAGGGATCCTATCGCAATTCAGCGTGCAGCCAGGAGAATTGCAGAGTTCATCGGATTGCACGGTCTCGTTTTTATAGTTGCCACAGCGAAGCAACAAGAGGGAGTCGGTGGACATGTGGAACTTGAAGATAGGCAAAGGGAGGTTTTCGTAGAGATTTCGGATGACACAGCTATATTCCCCGCCGCTTTTTTAGCGACTCTGGCACATGAAATCACTCATAAGTATCTACACCTAAACCGCATTTCCGCTGGAAGCGGGCCTATTCACCAATACCACAATGAAGTACTCACCGATGTGGCTGCCGTCTTTCTGGGCCTTGGCAAGCTAATTCTTAATGGCTGCGAGGTTAGAAGCACCCGGCAGGAAGTACGAAGAGATGGGACATATCTCGTGACAGACCAACTCAGTACGGGCTATCTTGATCGGGAGCAATTAGCCTTTGTTTATCGATTGGTCTGTGCAATGCGGGGCATTTTATATGTAGATATGATATCTAGTCTTTCTGGAGAAGCTATACTTGCTATTCAGGCTTGTAATTCATATCAGAGCGATTACTTCAACGAAGAACTTCACACGGGCGAGTATAGAGCTGGGCTTCTGGATGCACTGAAGCAAGATGCGCAGACTTTGCAGCGTGAAGTGAAGCAACTTGACCGACACTTGCGATTTGTCAGGCAGATATCCATACCTAAAACGGAAGGACTCGTAGAGGTAAAGCGCGAGAAGATCAGCTATTTACTGCGGGATGTAGCGGCTATGGCGGAAACGGAAACCTTCGATCCGTGCCTCCGGTTTTTGCATACTATTGCACTTAGGGAAACAATAGCGCAAACCAGAGGGAAAACAGAAAAAGACATCTCCGATGTAATAGATGCGAGACAACGCTTGAATAGGCTGACCAAACTCGAGAAAGAGGATGACTTTGCCGCGCGAAAAGACAAGCAGGGCAGGGTTCCTGCGCCCAAACGAAAATCGTTCTTAAGGAGAGTTCTACGAGGGATATTTAGGTGATGACCAATGACAGTACACGAACGGGTTGCGGAATTTGCCCAGCGCGCCTACCAGGCCAGCAGCATCTTACGAACTGCCTCCGAGGAGCAACGCCATGCGGCCTTGACGCGCACGGCTGAACTGCTGCGGGCGCGGCAGGCCAAGATCCTACGGGCTAATGCCATTGATATGGAGCGTGGCCAGGAGGCGGGGCTATCCTCGGCAATGCTGGACCGACTGCTGCTCAACGAGGAGCGCCTAGAGAAGATGGCGGTGGCCCTGGCCGAGATCATGGAGATACCCGACCCGGTGGGCCGGATCATTGAGGAGTGGACCCGACCTAATGGGATGCGCATCCGGAAGGTCGCTGTGCCCCTGGGCGTAATCGGCATTATCTACGAGTCGCGCCCGAACGTGACCATAGATGCTGCCAGTCTGTGCATAAAGGCGGGTAATGCCACCCTGCTACGCGGCGGCTCGGAGGCGATAAACTCTAACCTGGCTTTGGGCGAGGTCCTCCAGGATGCTTGTCAGGCGGCGGGGTTGCCCCGCAGTTGCGTGGAGGTTATTGACTTTACCGACCGAGCTGCAGTCGCCGAAATGGCGAAAATGGACCAGTATCTCAATCTCATCATTCCCCGCGGCGGCCACGGCCTTATCAGAGCAGTAGTGGAGAACGCTACCGTGCCGGTTATAAAACACGAACGGGGGATGACTCAGATATATGTGGACGAGACCTGTGATTTGGATATGACGGTAGAACTGGTTCACAACTCCAAGGTGCAGCGGCCCGGCGTCTGCAACGCTGTAGAGAATTTGTACGTGCACTCAAAGAATACTGAAGCCCTGCGAGCCGTTGTTACTGACCTGCAACAGACTGGGGTAGAGATCCGGGGCTGTCCGCGCACCTGTGAGTTAGTGGACGGGTGTGTGCCCGCTACTGAGGAGGATTGGGATACTGAGTATCTGGATATGATTCTGTCCGTGCGGGTAGTTGATTCAATGGACGAAGCAATGACGCTGATCGCCCAGCATACCTCCGGCCTAACGGAGGCCATCTATACGGACAACGAAGAGAATGCCGAGCGTTTCCTGCGGGAAGTGGACTCGGCCTGTGTATATCATAATGTTTCCACGCGCTTCACCGACGGCGGCCAATTCGGGCTGGGCGCGGAGATTGGGATATCCACCGACAAGATCCACGCCCGAGGGCCGATGAGTGTACGCGAGCTGACCACATACAAGTACGTCGTACGCGGCGAAGGCCAGATCAGAACCTCGTAGGAAGGTCGTCGCGGCCACCACACGCCGAGAGCGCAAGGAGGCAGTGAGATGATAGAGGAATCACCGATCTGGGTAGCACTGAAGGATAGTGCGGTTTACCACGACTTATCCTCTTGTCACCGCTGGAACCCGCGGCACAGTGACCCTGAGAGATTTGATTATTTTAGAACCCAGGAAGAAGCTGAGGAAACCGGACGGACATTAGCGCATTGCTGCCGGAGTCCGGAGCCGTCCCCTATGGACGAGCTAAGCGACGAGGAACGCGAAGCAATAGAGGCACAGTACGCCGTTGGCTACTACTCCGGAGCAGAGGTATTAACTACGCCGGAATATGAGAAGGCGGCCTTACAGGGCAATGGCAAGCAGAGATTCGACGGCAAGCCTCTGGTACTGGTAGTTGGGCGTGACAAAGGCGGAAGGCGTGCGGTAGTTAGGACTGCTGTCTCCTGGTCGCGTGTCTGGTCAAACTATTTGAAGCTCTTAGCGTGTATTGCGCCGCAGGACAACCCAGAATAGCCCTAATCCGCACAGGAGGCCCCTCTTATGAATGACTCAGATTTGATAAATCCTGTGTATTGTCCTCAATGCAGGAGGGCAATTCCTCAAGATGCCGGGCATTGCCCGCATTGTGGAGCAGCAGTCACTTGGCAAACTCGCAGGCGAGAGATTGAACAAGTTGCGCGGGAAGACAGGGAAAGGCTGCTTCGGGAGCGTGAAGAGGCCCAGAGGCGGAGAGCCGAGGACGCCAGACAATTAGGGCAAGAGAACCACCAGCAGGGGCCAGAAGAGAGACAACAGCCCCAGCTATTCCAATGCCCGGACTGTGGGCATGAGGTCAGCCACCGCGCCGACCTTTGTCCTGACTGCGGGCACGTCTTCCGGCCCTGGAATACGAGCGCGGGCAGGAGCATTTTCAACTGGGCCTGGGGATCTTGCTTTGTCGTCTTTTTCCTGTTCCTGGTGCTAATCATATTGTTGATGTTCGCACGAGTCGCAGGAGGCCCTTAGACGCCACACACGCGCCACAGAGCGCAAGGCCGGGAGTGACTACAGTGGCTCGCAAGGTATCTCCGCAGAGACTTAGGGAGATCGAACGGCGGCGGCAATTGGAAGCCCGTCAAATGAGTAACTGGGCTAAGCG
>JAUWJN010000234.1 GCA_030607655.1 bacterium | reverse complement strand
GGTTTTCGAACAATGGCAGCATCTGCTGCATCGGCCCTTCGGGCATCTGTATGCTTTCGCCGTCCACCTTCACAGTTCCCTTGGTAAGGTCCATAGCCATATGGACCGACCTACCCCTGGCCTGCATCTGCATTGACAGCGGCCCCATCTCCAAACCCAGCGTGCCGTTGCCCTGTTCATCCACTGCTGTCACCAGCAACCTGAAGTTGGCATTTGCCTCCAACTGCATCTGCAACTTACCCGGCATTTCGCCCTGCTCTGGCGCAAAGGGAAGACCTGCGCTGTTCATACCCCCCGTACCTGTCATCCAGAAGTCGTAAGCCAGTTCTTGCTGGGGCACGAACTTGTAACGGAGGAGAACGCCTTCGGCGTTTGCCGCCACCGCCGCCAGCAGCATCACCAACACCACCAGGGCTGCCGTATTCACAACCAGTCTACTCTTGGCCATTTCGAATCACCTTCCATTATGGAGTATGTGTTGTACGGACTTTGGCCCGCGGCGGGCATGTCCGTATCACAAACAAGTTTATATCACAAACCACAATATTTGTCAAGACCCTGGGCAAAGCTTTTTCGATTTACTGGATCATTTCTCGGAAAATCCGAGCAGGGGATGGTGAAATCGGCGAGGACGAACACAAGTAGTGGACGGAACGCTGGGGCCTTGGGGTGCATCGCTAGGTGAATAGTTGGCAGGGCTGGAGATGAGTCTCTGGCGATGAAGGACAGACGGCTTTCAGGCCCGGGGGTGGGTCTGGTCGTAGGTCTCACGCAGCCCTTCGGGAGAGAGGTGGGTATAAACCTCCGTGGTGGAGAGAGAAGCGTGGCCCAGCATCTCCTGAATAGCGCGCAGGTCGGCACCCCCACTGAGCAGATGAGTGGCAAACGAGTGGCGAAGGGTATGAGGAGAAGTATCCGGAGGCACGCCTGCTTCGCGAACGTATTGCTTCAAAATCTGCCAGAAGCGAGTACGGCTCATGGGTCGCCCCCGCCTGCTGAGAAACAGAGCATCCTCGCTCTCATCCTGGACAAATCCCTGGCGGGCCGTGGTTAGATAGTCCTGAATTAACTGTAGCACTTGCGGCGCCACCGGTACCAGCCGCTGCTTGCCCCCTTTGCCTTGCGCCCGCAGAATTCCCTCCTCAAAGTTAATGTCGTGGATGCGCAGCCCCACCAACTCGGTAACCCGCAGGCCGGTGGCATACATCAAGCCCAGCATCGCGGCATCCCGCAACCCCGCGGGAGTGGATTGGTCGGGAGCGTCAAGCAGAGCCTGGCACTGCTTGATGCTCAGGACCTCAGGCAAGCGCTCGGCTGGTTGGGGTGCCTTTATATTGGCAGTAGGGTCAGTATCAGCGAGCTGCTCGCGGATCAGAAACCGATGCATCTGGCGCAGACTGGCCAGTTTTCGGGCCAGGGTAGTGCGTGACCAGCCGCGCTGGCGGCGCAGTCGCTGCAGATAATCCTGCACATCACTGCGCTGCGCCTCAGCAAAGGATTCATAGCCCCGGCCGCGGAGGTAGTCGGCATACTGCTCCAGGTCACGCTGATAGGCTTCAATGGTGTTATCCGCTAGCCCTCGTTCCACCACCAGATACTCTATTAACAGCTCAACGTGTTGCCTGAAGTCGTCGGGGGCAGTCATAACTTGTGTTCCGCGAGGCCGCGGGCGCGAGCCAGTGCGAGTTGCTCTTCGGGGAGTAGTTCGTGCTGAGTCTGCCCCTGGTTTATTGCTCTGAGGAACACGCGGCAGCCCTCCAGACTGTGCAGGGAGGTTACGATGACGCCCGAGTCGCTCGCATCCAATAGCGCCAACGCAAAGCTCAGATCGCCGCGAATGCTCTCATCGGTATTAAAGCGTACTAAACCTATTTTTTGCACTGTAGCCGCGTAATTGGCGTGAAGCTGGGCAGTTTCCTCCCCCAACCGGTTCAGCCGCCGGGAAAAATCTTCCAGGTGGGCAAATATCTGGTCAAGGGCTTCCGGAATGGGACGGTCCTTAAGCTGTTGAGCCAGCGCCTGGGTATCGGGGGTAATTTGCGCCAGCCGGCGGCGTAGCCGCAGCAGATATAATAGACAGACCCCCGCCAGCAGTAGACCCAAGCAGGCTACTAGTATGCTTATCTGAGTCAGATTCATCCTGGGCTCCTGTGTTAGGGCAGACTATGCTTGCCGCCGGCGCACCGCGCGGCGGTCAAAGGTGAGGCTGAGGCCCGGGGCCACCTCGATATCAATGTCGTCTTCGCGGACCTGGGTGATGGTGCCATATATCCCACCGACGGTCACAATATTGTCGCCCTCCTGAAGACTGCCAATTAACTCCCGGTGCTTGCGTTGGAGGCGGGTAGTAGGCCGCAGGACAATCCACCAAAACATCCCCGCCAGTATCACTACGAATATTGCCATCGGCACGATGCTCTGCCAGTCGCCGTTTTGCATTGGTTTCACTCCTATCCTCACTAGTTGACTACGGTAGAATGATCGCCTTATGACAATCAATTCGCCACCGAGCACTACTCTCCCTTCTGGGACTGAGGAAGGTTAGTAAGCGCCAGTGGCGAAGTGTGAGAAGGGATAATACCCTTGATACGGATGGAGTTGCGTCACACCGGAGCCAGACATGCCTACTACTTACGTAGCAGTGGACCTGGAGGCAATCAAACATAATCTCCAGCAGGTGCGCAGCCGGCTGGCTGATGGTAGCCAGCTTATGGCGGTGGTCAAGGGAAACGGCTACGGCCACGGGATGGTGCCGGTGGCCCAAGCCTGCGCCGAAGCGGGGGCTGATTGGTTGGGAGTGAGTCTGGTGGACGCGGGCGTGCAGCTACGGGAGGCCGGGCTGGAGCTGCCTATACTGGTGTTTGTGCCTCCCCTGGCCGAAGACTGCCAGCTAGCAGTGGCTCAAGGCCTGACGGTGACAGTTACTACCGAAGAGCACCTGGCCTGGTTGCGAGAAGCTGCCCAGGCCACTGGTCAGCCAGCCCTGGCCCACATTTATGTTGATTCGGAGTTGGGCCGCCCCAGCGCCGACGAGGACCTACCCCGGCTGATTGAAATCGCGGCGGGCTTCCCCCAACTGCAGATTACCGGCGTCTACACTCACCTGGACAGTACCCGCCAGCCCGCTATTCAGGCCTTGGATATAATCAAGCCCGGCGCTGAACTTCAGGCCTTTGCCGCGACGGTAAAGGCCCTGGGCCGCCAGCATCTGGGCACGCAACTTCTATTCCATGCGGCGGCCAGTGCTCTGTTTCTCCAACAGCCCGAAGCTCATCTGGATATGGTGCGCATCGGCACTCTATTGTATGGCCAATATCCTGCCGTCGTTTCCCAAAAATTGCGTACTCTGGATCTGCGCAACACCTTCGAACTGCGCACGAGAATTGTAGGCATTGCCGAGCTACCACGCGGGGCAACAGTGGGGTATGGTAAGGAGTTTGTGTGCCGGCGAGAAACACGAGTGGCCACCTTGCCCATTGGTTACGCCCACGGGCTATCGCTGATTCCCGAATCACTGGCCCGGCGGCGGCACTGTTGGTGGCGCCGACTGCTACGGGAGCGGGACACTGATTACGCCATCATCGGCACCCAGCAGGTTCCCATCATCGGGCGCATCGCTATGGATCAGTGCTGTGTGGATGTTACTGATGTGCCTGAGGTGCAAGTAGGCACCGAGGTGGTCATTCCCACGCGGCGGGTGACGATAAGTTCCACTGTACCGCGCTGTTACAACTAATTGCGAGTGAATACCAAGTTGGCTTTGTCTTGCCAATACCGCTTACCCGTGATGATCGGACCTCCTGCTCACATTATACTGTAGAACTGCTCACTCCAATTGGTCCGGTTCAGCAGGGCACTCAGGCTTTTGCTCTTGATGTTCTTTTTCCGCGATAGGATCCATAATCTCGTGCAATTTTTCAGAGTATTGATCGAGATAAGCCGTGATTTTCGGGTCGGCAATGATTGTTTCTGCTCCTTCGTGAGTGGGGGAAGCACCGGTTTGCTGGACAATTTCTCGCAGCACCCAGGGCTGATCAATAATCTGACAAGGAGTTAAGAGGTTATTAGAATAGCGGTCTGGAGCAGTTACTGCCTGTTGTCTTCTTCTTATCTCTTGAAAGAACTTAGAGTTACAAACCTCTTTTAGACTCTTGTCCTTGATGTTGTCAACCGCGAAGTGGACAAAGCCGCACGGCTCGACATTGCC
>JAUWJN010000108.1 GCA_030607655.1 bacterium | reverse complement strand
TTTGGCGGTAACCGCTGAGCAGATAGCCGCCGAAGCCGGTGCCGGCAGCATCGGCCGGCCCCACGTCGCATCGGTGCTCGTTAAAGCCGGATACGTCCGGACTGCTCAGGAGGCCTTTGCCCAGTACTTAATCCCTGGGCGGCCAGCTTACGTGCCTCGCTACCGGCTGACGCCTGCCGAAGCTATCCAGCAGATTATCCAAGCGGGAGGGCTGGCGGCGCTGGCCCATCCGGGGATAGACAATGCGGAGAAGTGGCTGGACGAGCTTATTGAGCAGGGACTAGGGGGTCTGGAGACGTATCATACCAATCACGGTGCCAGCCAGACGCGTAAGTTATTGGAATTAGCTGATCAATTGGGCCTGCTGGTAACTGGAGGCACTGATTCTCACGGCCCTCGGGGGCCCATGCCGGTGGAGATTGGTTCGGTGGACGTGCCTGACGAATGTGCCCAGCGGCTGCTACAATGGGCCCAGCAACGCCAGCAGGCGTATACAAGGTAGATGGTCACTATGGAGCTGCTGTATAAGCCTGACTTTGAGGAGGCGGCGCGGCGGTGGAGGGCATTCTGGCAAGGCGAGCTGATTGATCGGCCGCCCACCGTTATAACTGTGCGCCGCGAGGGGGCACCCGAGCGGCCTGGTGTGCGGCAACTTGAGGGTAGGGACGGTGACTTTGCAGCGGCCCTGGATAAGTTCGAAGCCTGGGCGGAGCCAATGTACTTTGCCGGCGAGGCTATGCCCAAGTTCAGATTCGGGCTGGGGCCCGACCAGTTTGCTGCCTTTATGGGTGGAGAAATACAATTCTCAGAGGAACATGACACCTCTTGGGTGTTGCCATCGGTGGACGACTGGGCGGAGGTCATGCCGCTGCGGATTCGCCCTGATAACCAGCATTGGCAGCACGTGCTGGCCTTCGCTGAAGCAGCCGGCCAGCGGGCGGCCGGTAAATTCCTGGTGGACGCGCTGGATATGCACAGCAACCTTGATGCCCTGGCTGCCTTCCGCGGCTACCAGCAGTTTTGCCTGGATATGATTGACCAGCCGGAGGTTATTGACCAGGTCGTGGCCCAGGTCATCGAGCTATATTCGCTCGTCTATGAGGGCGTCGCTAATGCTGCCCGGATGGACGAGGTGGGCTGGACTACCCATTGGGGACAATTAACCGCGCCGGGCAAGAGCGAGATGATGCAGTGCGACTTTTCCGCCGTGATGTCACCGGAGATGTTCCGGCGCTGGCTGCGACCGGCGCTGGAGGCCGAGAGTGAATTCCTGGACCACTCCTTCTATCACCTGGATGGCCCTGATGCTCTCATTCATCTGCCGGAGCTTCTTTCCATCCCTAACATCCACGGAATACAATGGGTGCCTGGCGCTGCCCTGGACGCCGAGCGGGGACAGCATACGTGGGTAGACTTGTTCCAGACTATCCAGAAAGCCGGCAAAGCAGTACAGACGTGGGGTAGCCCCGAAGCTATCAAGTGGCTGCACCCCCAAATCCGGCCGGAACTGGTACAGTACAACGCCTGGTGTGAGACGCCGGCGGCAGCCGATGAACTGCTGGCCTGGCTGGGTGCTAATTCCTGAGAAGGCGGGGCTTGAAATGTAGGGGCGGAACTTGCTGGGTAGCAAGTTTCGCCCGCCGTTGTATTGATAGGTTAGTAACTGGCAGTTGATTGTGAATAGGCCAGGGCTTAGTTACTTGCCGACAAAAACGCCCCCGACCACATCGTGGCGCTCGAACAGAGCATGACCGGCCTGGGCATCTGCCTGCACAGGTATGCCCAGCAGCGCAAAAAGCTCTGCGGGCACCATAGTTACTTTGTTATTCTGCAGATACGTGGCCGCCGCCAATTCGGTGGGCTCTCCGTTGACGATTATCTGATCGTCACCGACACAGAATTCGGCCATCTGTGCCCCGGCAAAGACCGTCACTCGCAAGCCTTGCTGCGTAAACTGGGCCGCTACTGTGAAACCCAACCATTCGGCCACCGGGCGGACGGGTACAAACATATGCCCGGAGCCGACATCGGGATAGATACCGCGCAGCGGTATCTCCACCACTGACTTATTGGCGTCTACCCCTGGGGTAGGCTCAAGCTCCTCGGCGGGGACATCAGCAGTCTCAGCGCCCGGGGAGTTCGCCCGCTCCTGATGCTGGACAACTTGCGTCTCTGCCGAGGGGGTAGGTTTGGTCAGCTCTTTCAACTCCTTGGTGGCCACGCTGACGGGCGCGGGTGGTTGGGGCTTAGCAGCCGGTGTCTGTGAGGTGGCGGCCGGCTTAACCGGCTCCTGGGCAACAGCGGCAGGGGCGCTGGGGGTTGATTGGGCGCTGCTGGACTCACTCACCATCGGTGTGAGGGCCTCGGCTCCCTGTAAGGGATAATTGTAGCTGAGGCTCAGGGCAAAGTCATCCATATCTAGCAGACCGGCGTCAATGGTGAAGTTGCGCCACAAGCGCAACCGGGCCCCGACGTTAATTTGGTCATTAACATGCTCAGCCATCAGGGTCATGCGGCGTCCCAAGCGGGCCTCGGCGCCGAAGAAGAAATCCTCAAGCATCCCGCTGCCGATGCCAGCGTGAACCCGGAGCATGTGCACGGGTCGCCCGCCGATAGTGGCGACGGGCTGACCGAACTCTTTGGTGGCCACCACATATACTGAGGTGTCTATCTCGTCGGTTAAGTCAGTGACGCCGACGGCCAGGCTGGCGCGGCGCGCGCTGCCCTGCTCAAATCGGTGTTTTATGTTAATCAGCGTTTCGGTAGAACCGTACTCGGGATGAAGCCACAGCAGCCCGCCCTCAATATTATCCTGGAGGCCGTAGTTCAGAATGTAACCTCGGTCCTCAAAATCACTAATCTCGGAACTGTTCAGACTGACACTGTACTGGTTGCGATTCAGCGCATCAGCGGTGGGAGCCAGCAGCAACCCACTGTAGCCGCGCAGGGCTGGTTCAGCGGCGCCTAGCGACATCCCTACCAACAATAGCACCATCGCCATGCCTACTAGTGTATAACCCTTGGCCATGACAATACACCTCCTCAATTATGGTACGAATCTATCTAGCTACTTAGCTTGCTGTCCGCTACTACTCTTCAGCGGAGATCTCCGCCTCGGCTGCTTCGGGCTCCGGGGCTTCTGTGGGTGGAGCCTCGGCTTCCATCTCCGGCTCTTCGGCAGGAGGATATAACTTGTCCTCCACCTCTTGGAGCTTGTCTACCACCGCCTGCCCTTGACTGCCGGTGCCGGTAGGGCTAATTTGAGCAGCTAAATCTAAGTATTCGCGGCTCAGCTCTATCTCAGCTTCAGCCCGCTTCCGATTCCCTAGCGACTCCTGCAATTCGGCTTGCAGAGCAGCCTCGCGGGCGCGTTCAACAATCTCACCCGCCACTCCGCCGCCGGCTTGTCGCAGGCTGGCCGCTTCACCGGTTGCTTGGTTAGCCTTGGCGCGCAGCGCCTGAATGTCGCTGAGCTGCTGATTATAGAGCGTGGCCAGTAGCGCGCAGAGCACGACAAACACCACCGTCAATGCTACCCATAGACCACTCCCTCCGCCCCGCCGGACAGGCTCGTGTAGCTCCGGGCTTATGTCCTGTCCAATCTCTTCAGGTTCCATCTCCTCGTTAATTTCGTCGGTCATAAGATCACCTCCATATTATAATTCGCCGTCACCGCCGAGTGTACCTTCCCTGCCTGGAAAGATTTTATGTTTTTTTTGCTCTCTGCTTGGCAGAAGCAAGTCCAAGTAGGACTTAGCCGCTCTCGCGGCTGCGCACCAAATACGCGGTACAAGCCGCATGGTTGACAATATGCTCAGCAACTGAGCCGAATAGTCTGCGCCGTAGGGCGTGCAGGGGCGGCGTGCCCACAATCAGTGCATCATAGTTCCGGCTGGCTTCGACTATAGCCTCAGTCGGTTCGGGATTGACATCTACCGTGACGGTACCGCAGTCGGCCACCCCCGCCGCCTCCAGCCAGTGGCCCAGCTCCGGGGAGCTGTCCTCAGCTTCCTGAGCAGTAGGCGCGAAGTGTATGAAGTCAATACTAGCGCCGGCTTGATGGTGAAGGGCAGTTACAATGTCACTAGTCAAGCGAAGATTGAGCTCGCTAGCCACGGGCACTAGCACCTTGTTGAACCGTTTCCCATCGCGAAACTTGGCGACTAGTAAATGGCAGGGAGAGTGAGCGGCCAGCGCATCAATAATCCTATCGTAGTCTTGCTGCTGCAGTGACTGGTCCTGACGCTCGGAGAATCCGACCAGAATTACCTTGGCCTGGTGGGCAACGGCTACATCTACAATGCCCTCATGAATCTGCCGGGCTAACGATATAGTGCTGTCACAAGCTACTCCGTAGGTCTGGGCGGTAGCCAGTGCCTCGCCTAGAAGTTGGTCGGCCTGGGTCATAGGGTCAGTGGCGAGGCTGTCAGAAGAGTCCCCCGTCGCTGGGGGCACTACACTGGCTACCACTATCCGCCCGCCCAACTGCTTGGCCATCAGCGATGCAGTGTGCATTAGCCGGGAAAGAGTCTGGGGATTGGCTACTCCTACCACGATAGTGTACGGGTTCATTGCTACCTCCGTTAATCATTAGCTATACTTCTCCCATAACTAATCTATTCCCTGCCCCCGTCTTTGTCAATCAGTAAACCCGCCGGCTGGCCTTGACAGACGAGGCTAAGACACTTATACTAAGTCCAGAAGTGCACACAACTGGCCGGTACCAATATTACATTAGCGGGGGCAACTCCTATGCCATACCTGAGAATTTTACTCCCGTCCGCGAAGACTGAAGGTCACACCGGCGGGCCCGACAGCTTCGGCTAGCTAGCGATGCTCACCTAGATGGGCTGCATTTTGCTTTCAGTCGGACCTTATTGGCCGCGAGGGGCTGCTAGCTGCGCCGTAGTAGCTACGGCTACGGTGCATCCGGCATAGTGATCTCAGGCCGGTGGGGGGCCTGCTCGGCCTTAGTTTGTATCCAGCGGGTAATAACGGGGAACGGGTACTGATTTCTGAAGGAGAACTTGCAAATGCGTGGTAGCTACAAGCTGTGGATAATTGGCATAATTGCTTTGTTTATCATTGGGTTCTTGATAGCCTTTGCCCCCGTGCAGCGACCCTCCAAGGCTAGCGTACCAGAGAGTACCTTCCGCTATACATTTGCTGAGCCTCTGGTTACCGAGATTGACCAAGGCGAGGAGAAGGCTGAGGAGATTGCTGAGCTGCTCAAGCAAGCTGGAGTCGCTACGATGTACGTGAAGCTGATTAACGATCGTGTGCTGGAAGTGCAGACCTCGGCTTATACCGATGAGCTTGAGCAGCAGCACAAGCAGCTCGTCACTCAGACACTAAAGCAGCGGTTCAAAGACATCAGCAGCGCGGAAATACCCCGCCGGCAAACCCAGCGGCAGGCCATCTGGCAGTTGGGTAACTTCCTGGCGATTTACCGCCCGGTGCCGCAGATAAAGTTGGGGTTGGACCTGCAAGGCGGCGCCCACGTAGTGCTTCAATGCTTCCCCCAGACGACTATGACTTTCGCCTCCGCCGAAGAGGAGCCGCTGGTAAAGTCCGCCGGCCCCGAACCCGAAGAAGCTGAGAAGCCAGATGCGTATCAGCCCTCCGAAACTGAAGAGAGTCTCGTCGAGAAAGTCAGAGCGATACTGGTACGCAGTGGTATGCCGGCTGAGAAAATAGAAG
This sequence comes from bacterium, assembly GCA_030607655.1. Lineage (GTDB taxonomy): Bacteria > Armatimonadota > Zipacnadia > Zipacnadales > Zipacnadaceae > JALGTV01. Next base: position 1,993 of record JAUWJN010000108.1, on the reverse strand, counting down.
TTGCGGTAGTTGCACCCAACTTACTGACCGTTAAAAGCCAGGCTAATGATGAGGACACCGCCAACAAGCAGCAGGAAATTGTGCGCCAATTCTTGGAAGGCAACTACCCCGGCGTACAGATTGAGGCGCGGCCGATGCAGATGGTGTTTGTCGGCGCTGATACTGCTGATAAGGTGAAGAATATTGTAGACCGGCGGCTGTATGGGATGAGCGAGATCCGCGAGCCTATAATTCAGAAGCAGGGCGACGACCAGATTATAGTGGAATTGCCCGGGGTTAAAGACCCGGAGCGAGTGTTGGATATTCTCAAGAGCACTGCCCTGCTGGAGTTCGTGCTGATACCAACCCGGTATACCGACCTCACGCCCGGTGATGATGACTACAGCGAGTGGAAGGACGAGACTACGGGTGAAATGGTGGACTGGGAGGTAGTCTACTATGCTGGCGAGCAGACCTTCAGCGGCGCGGATCTGAGGAGCAACGCCACGGTCACCCCGGGTCAGGCGGGTGACTGGGTGGTTAACTTTGAGATGAGGGACCCGCGCAAGACCGCCTTTGCCGAATTCACTCGACATAACGTAGGCCGGATAATGGCAATAGTCCTGGACAGGCAATGTCAGATGGCGCCGGTCATTCGTACCGAAATTAGTGGGGGCCGCGGCCAGATTGAAGGCAATATGACTCCCGAAGAGGCCCGGGACTTGAAGCTGCTGCTGAATGCCGGGGCCCTGCCCGTACCCTTGAAGATCATCGAGAACCGCACGGTTAGCGCCACGTTGGGCCAAGATACCATTATGCGCAGTCTGCGGGCTGCTCTGCTGGCCTTTGCCGGGGTCCTGGTCTTTATGGCTCTTTATTATCGGCTGCCGGGACTACTAGCGGGGATCGCCCTGGTATTGTATATAACTCTGTTACTGGCGGTTCTGGTCGTGGTTGGTGCCACAATGACCTTACCTGGCATTGCCGGGCTTATCCTGTCAATAGGCCTGGCGGTAGATGCTAACATAATTATTTTTGAACGACTCAAAGAAGAGCTGCGGGCCAACAAAACTATGCGCAGCGCGGTTGAGGCGGGCTTTGACCGGGCCTGGACGGCAATTCTGGACGGCAATGTTACTACGCTTATCGTCGCCGCCGTATTGTATTTCTTAGGGACGAGCCTGATAAAAGGCTTTGCCGTCGTGCTGTTTCTGGGTGTCTGCACTTCACTATTTACCGCGGTAACTGTAACCCGATGGCTGGTGACTATGGTCGGCCAGAGCCGTTGGGCGCAGAACCGGGCTTTGTACGGGGTCCGAGCCCAGCCGCAGTCCGAAACCTAATGCCCCAGGCGCACGCAGCACGCCTGTGCTACTGAACGATCAGGAGGTTCGCATACGTGGACTTTTTTCGTCGGCAACAGTGGAATATTGTGGGCCACATCTGGGTATGGTACGGCATTTCGCTAGTATTGATACTGGCGGGTTTGGGCACGGTGGTAATTAAGGGGATGAACTATGGCATTGACTTCACCGGCGGCAGTCTGCTCAAGTTTCAGTTTGACCAGCCCCTAGTTTCTGGCGATATTCCCGCGGCCCAGGTTATAGGTAAGGCTCGGGCTATGCTGCAACAACACGGCCTGGCCAAGTCGCAGATTCAGGTGGCGGGGGGCAATCAGTTGCTCATTCGTACCCCCCAGGCGGAGGAAGCTGAGGCGGCTCAGCAACAACAGCAGATTCAACAAAGCCTCCAGGAGTTGTTTGGCCAGCAGGCGGGGACCGTTAGCGCCGTGGGGCGAGATATGGTTGGTCCGGTAGTGGGTGCTCGCCTAAGAAATGCGGCCATCCTGGCTTTGATTCTGGGCTCGATTCTGATCCTAATATATATAGCTATCCGCTATGAATTCGTCTTTGGCGTCGCGGGGGTGGTGGCTCTAATCCACGACGTGCTTATTGTGATCGGCGTCATGGCGCTGCTGCAGGTGGAACTGAATACCGAGTTCGTGGCCGCTATA
>JAUWJN010000205.1 GCA_030607655.1 bacterium | reverse complement strand
TTCTATGGCCATCATGGAGTCCAGGAAAGTGAGCGGGAGCTAGGAGGTCGCTTCGCGATAGATGTGGAATTGTATTTGGACTTGGCAGCGGCGGGTCAGAGTGACGACCTAGCCCAGACGGTGGACTACAAGGCCGTCTACGATCTCGTGCGGGGCATCGAGGGAGGTCAGCGTTATCAGCTCTTAGAGGCTTTGGCTCATGACGTCGCCGAAGCTCTCCTGGCTAACTTTATAGTGGAGGAAGTAGTAGTGCGGGCGCGCAAGCAGAGCGTGCCACTGGGAGGGTTGATTGACCACACTGAGGTGGAAATCCGCCGAAGACGAGTAGGGCAATAGTCAACTTATACGGGCAAGTGTAGTAGCTTACCCAGCCGGCTTTAGGGCTGGGTTGGTGCTGTCAAAATCTAATTAAGAAAGGCTCGGGATGTTCTATGCTTAGCGACTTGGAAATTGCTCAACAAGCGAAACTGCGACATATCGGGGAGGTGGCGCAGGAGGCCGGACTGCTGGAGGACGAAATTGAATACTATGGTGATTACAAGGCGAAAATCAAGCTGGAGGCTCTAGACCGGCTGAAGGACGAGCCTGACGGCAAGTTCATATTGGTCACCGCCGTGACTCCTACGCCACTAGGGGAGGGCAAGACGGTCACCAATATTGGCCTTACCCAGGCCCTCAACTACATCGGCAAGGACGTGATCAGTACCCTCCGCGAGCCATCTATGGGTCCCACCTTCGGTATTAAAGGCGGTGCTGCCGGCGGCGGGTATTCCCAGGCTGTGCCGATGGAGGATCTCAATCTGCATTTCACCGGTGACATCCATGCGGTGGGTGCGGCCAATAACCTGCTGGCGGCTATGATTGATGCCAGTATCTGGCATAAGAATCCGCTTAACATTGACCCGCTGAGTATAAGCTGGAATCGTGTGGTGGACATAAACGATGTCGCCCTGCGCAACATCGTCATCGGCCTAGGCGGCAAACGTGGTGGAGTTCCTCGTGAGTCCCAGTTTGACATCACTGTGGCCTCCGAGGTAATGGCTATCCTCGCGCTCACCACTGGTCTCCAAGACTTGCGGGAGAGGTTGGGGCGGATTCAAGTGGCGTTGGACAAGGATGGCAATCCGATTACGGCTGACGACCTTAACGCTGGCGGGGTAATGACTGTGCTGATGAAGGATGCCATTAAGCCCAATCTGATCCAGCGCCTGGATGGAGGCCCCGTGATAGTCCACGCCGGCCCGTTTGCTAATATCGCTATCGGCTGCAACTCAGTACTGGCCGACAAAGTGGCCCTCAAGCTGGCTGATTATGTAGTTACCGAGGCGGGCTTTGGCGCTGACTGTGGCGCCGAGAAGTTTATCAATATTAAGTGCCGCTCCGGAGGACTAAGCCCCTCGGCAGTGGTCATCGTAAGCACTGTCCGCGCTATGAAGCTGCACGGCGGCGCTTACCAGTTCAAACCCGGGCGCAAGCCGCCCCGCGAAGAGATAGAAAAGCCCAATATGGAGGCTCTGATTAAGGGCTGCGCCAATATGGCCAAACATATTGAGAATATGAACAAGATGGGCGTGCCCGTGGTGGTGGCTGCCAATGTCTTCCCGTCGGACCGCCCCGAGGAAATTGAAGCTCTGCAGCAAGAGGCACTCAAAGCTGGAGCACAGGCGGCCATAGAGACTAATGTTCATGCCCAGGGTGGTGAAGGCGGAGCCGAGCTCGCGGAGGCAGTCGTGGCAGCCTGTGACCAGGAGAGCGATGTCCGCTTCCTCTATCCACTGGACGCTTCTATCAAGGAGAAGATAGAAACCATAGCTACCGAGATATATGGGGCCGGCAGTGTGGACTACTCGGCCATCGCCGAGCGCAAGATAAAACAATTCACCAAGCAAGGGCTGGACAAGCTGCCCCTCTGTATGGCCAAAACTCACTTGTCCCTGAGTCATGATCCCGATGTGAAGGGGCGGCCCGAAGGCTTTACCGTGCCCATCCGCGATATCCGGCCTTCGGCAGGCGCGGGCTTCCTGTACCCGTTGTGCGGAGAGATGAGCACTATGCCGGCACTACCCACACGACCGGCGGCGGTTGACGTAGATATTGATGAGGATGGCAACACCGTAGGGCTGTTCTGACGGGGGACAGGGAACTGGGTACGGGGAATTGCTATCGCGGCTGTATTGTCGTTGTGCCTGTCGTTATGCCTGTCTGTGTACCGTACCTGTCGTTGTACCTGGTGTACTATGAGGGGTATCCTTGCCCCGACCAGTGTTTTACTCGGTGAATGTTCAACTGAGGAGAGGCTAACCGATGCAACTGACTGACGAGACGGTACGCAAATACACCGAGCGCCTGGCCTCGGACCAACCTACTCCGGGCGGCGGGAGCGCTGCCGCCTTAGCCGGAGCCTTGGCCGCCGCGTCCGCCGCGATGGTAGCCAGTTTTACCGTCGGCCGGGAGAAATTCGCCGCGGTAGAACAGGACGTGCAGCGCATCTTGCAAATTCTGCAAGACCAGCGCGAGCGGCTGCTGGAGCTGACGGACGCTGATGCCGAGGCTTATAGCCAGGTAGGCGCTGCTTACGGTCTGCCCAAAGACACCGAGGAAGACAAGCAAGCGCGCCGCGAGGCTATCCAGCAGGCTCTGAAAGCAGCGGCCGAGGTCCCGATGGGCGTAGCCGTGGCCTGCGCCCAGGTAATCCCAGTATTGGAGGAGCTGGCCCGGAAGGGCAACCAGAATCTAATAAGTGATGTAGGTGTAGCCGCACAGCTAGCTCTGGCCGCCCTGTGGTGCGCGGAGCTGAACGTAGAAGTGAATCTGGCATTCATTAAAGATGCAGACTACATTGCCCAGAAGCGCCAGCTCCTCCACCAGTTGATGGCGGCGTCGGAGCCGGCGGCCCACGCCGTAGTTGATTACGTGCGGAATCAGATTGAGGCCAAATAATTGTTAGGAGGAATTGACAGTGAGTGCAAAACTTTTGGAAGGTGGCCCGATAGCCGAACAGATTAAGTCTGAAATCAAGGCAGCGATTGCTGAGTTGCCTGAAGAGCAGCGCCCGCAATTGGTGGCCGTGATGGTAGGGGACAACCCGGGCGCTCGCTCCTACGCCAAAATGCAGCGCAAGGCCTGTGAGGAAGTGGACATCCTTTATGAACTCAAAGAGTTTGACGAGAGCATCTCCGAGGCCGACCTTATAGGCGAGATGAACCAGCTTAATGAGGATGATGGGGTAAATGGCATAATCTTGCAGATGCCTGTGCCCCAGCATATCAACGCCCGGGCAGTCCAGGCGGAAATTGCGCCAGTCAAAGACGTGGACGGAGTCAATCCGGCTAACCTCGGCGCAGTAGTAATGGGCCGGGTGGAGGGTGCACCCTGCACCGCACAGGCAGTGGTGCGGCTGGTGGAAGAGACCGGTGTTGATCTCTATGGAGCAGAGGTAGTTGTAGTCGGCCACAGTGAAATCGTGGGCAAGCCGGTGGCCCTGCTGCTGCTGGACAAATTCGCCACTACCACCGTCTGCCACATCGGCACCAGCGACGCCGGCATGCTGGAGAAGCATACTACCGGCGCTGATCTCCTGATTGTGGCCGTGGGCGTGCCCGGGCTAATCAAGGGCAATATGATTAAGCCCGGTGCTACGGTCATTGACGTGGGCATCAATCGCGTTAAGGATCCGGAAACGGGCAAATCGAAGATGGTCGGCGATGTAGCCTTTGACGAAGCTGTGGAGGTAGCCGGCATTATCACGCCCGTCCCCGGCGGCGTCGGCCCCGTGACCCCCGCTATGCTGCTACAAAGCACATTACACGCCGCCCAGTCGCAAAGGTAGGACAGGCGTCTTGCCTGTCTATGGATGCGACGGGCGGGACGCCCATCGTACCACGAAGAATTGAAAGGAGCCTGTAAAATGGCGCTACGTGACGCTATAGATTCGGGGAAGTTCATAATAACCACGGAGGTAGCCCCCCCCAAGGGCCACCACCTCGAGCACATGGTAGGGGAGGGTGAGTTCTGTCGAGGGCGAGTGGCCGGCATCAACGTCACCGACATCCAGTCGTCGGTGATGCGGGCTAGCAGTCTGGTGGGCTGTCTGAAACTGCAGGAGGTCGGCTTGCATCCGGTGTTGCAGATGGTCTGCCGCGACCGCAACCGCCTGTCCCTGCAATCCGAGCTGCTCAGCGCGGCAACTATGGGCATTACTGATGTGCTATGTCTCACCGGCGATTATACTACCCTCGGCGACCATCCCGGGGCCAAGCCGGTATTTGATTTGGATGCGGTACAATTGCTCCAGGCGGCCAAAGGGCTTAGTGAGGGTGTGGATATGGCGGGCAACGAGCTGGAGGGTGACCCGCCGCAATTCACTTTAGGATGCGTTGTCAACCCAGGCTCTCAGCCCCTTGAGCCTCAGATAATGAAGCTCTATAAGAAGGTCAAAGCCGGCGCTCAATTTGTCCAGACCCAGGCCGTGTATGATGTGGAGCTATTCGCCGATTTTATGAAGCAAGTCGGGGATATTGGGATACCGATTCTGGCCGGCATTGTGATGCTGAAGAGCGCGGGTATGGCCAGGTTTATGAATAAGAACGTAGCGGGGGTAAAAGTCCCTGACGAGATGATTGCTCAAATGAAGGAGACCGACGACAAGGTGGCTACCAGCATTGAAATCACTGTTGAACTCGTCAAGGGCCTCCAGCCCTTATGCCAGGGCGTACATATGATGCCTCTGGGCTGGAATCAGCACGTAGTCACCGTCCTGGATGAGGTGGGATTATAGATACAATGGCAGAGCAGAAGAACTTATGCCGATGGTACAATGAGACGTCGGGTATGAAGCGAGCTTATGACCAGGGGTTGATAGACAAAAAGTGGGTAGAGGATTATTGCTGGAATGGCGGCCAGAATTGTGTGAGGAAGAAGAGGTTTGAGGAAGAGGGTTACGTCTCGCC
>JAUWJN010000132.1 GCA_030607655.1 bacterium | reverse complement strand
TGATGTCGGCAGGTGATGGTCCACATAGCCCCAGCAGCAGTATCGCCACCGTGATATACCAAACTATTGGGCCGGGGTTAGCTTTCATAATTGTAATCTCCTTACTGGTATTGCGGTAGTATATCGCCCCACCACTCACATCGCAAGCCGATGAAACCCTATTCAGCGAGACCCGCTGCTCTGAGTTCTTTTTGAACTCTCAAGTACACTTCTTCGACACTCTGGCGGAAACGGAGTGTCTCGATTCCCTCCAAGTCGGAAGGCAGTGTTGTCCCTTCCTGTAAAAGGATACATGTCTTGTCCCTCCTCAACCGTCCACAGAACCATCCAAGCTCAAAAACAGTATTCGGCCGCATCTGGAAGTAGTTCTCCTCACCGGTATTTACAAAGTCGTCCTTGGTAAAGAGAGCAAACGCGAAGCCACACCTCGGAGCTTCGTCTTCAAACTTTTCGATGAGGGTTCGGCTTTTGCCTGGCTCATCTTTGAGCATGATGGCATCCAGACTAAGCTGGTCATTGAGCAGCTTTTGCAATTCGAGGGCTGCCTCGACGTTGCGTCCATGAATGATGAATACTTTGTTGGAGGTGGGTACTTCAGTCGGCTGCGCTACCTCTGATGGCATGACTTCCTGATAAAGCTGCAGACGGTCACGAATCGAGTTGAGTCGCCGAATCTTGTTCCTGATGTTATTCTTAGTATCCTGAACCTTCTCTAAAAAGGACTGGCGTCCCACGACCATCCCGCCAATAGAACTATATTCTTTCGCCATTTGCTCCGTGGTGAATCGCTGTTTAAGCAGGTCTGTGTTATATTCGGTCCAATTGTAGTAGTCAGCTTTCAGTTTGCTGAGTCCACCATCATCTTGGATATCCCGAGATACAAGTTCCTGCCCTTTATCTATGCGGTCCTTGAGCTGAGCCTCTAGCTCGGCCTTTGAGCCTACGATACACGGTTTCTGTGAGTGTTGGTTACCTTCCGGCGGCTTACGAACCATTTGTCTATCCACTCCGCGTCTACGATAGAAGATTCTATCCAAGGCGATTATAACATAACACGCTTATCTAGCCAAGTGTGAGACAGTCTAGCGATTAAGCAAAGATGACGGCTACTCTATGGCTTTTGCTCACCTTTGAGAGTCTTTGCCAGAGGGGTGCGGAGAACCGGCTTTTTCCCGGAGTAAGGTTGTCGAACTCCCAAAAGCGGGGGCCCCGGCATATGCCGTTGACAACTCTTCTCGTTACACTTAGTTCTTCATCCTGCTGCCCCTAATTGCATGAGAATGGCGAAACTGGTATACTTATGGCAAGTCAATCGGCAACAGTACTACCAGCAACCACAGCCTCCAAGTCTCTTGGCGAAAGGATGACCATCTATGGCCGAGGAACGCAAATGTCCCCACTGTGGTGAGCGAGTTTATGCTACCGACGACGTCTGTATGTCCTGCGGTAAATCATTGGCCCCTGCTGCCCAGCCACCAGCCCCACAACAGCCACCCGCCGCTCCTCAGCCCCCAGCGCAGCCGCCAACTCCTGCCCCGGCCCCGCGGCCCCCGTCCTCTGCCGGGCTGCCAGTCACCGAGCGCATCGTTGGCTCTGTCGGCGGCTTTTGGAATATCTTCCCCTGGCTAGCTCTAGCCTTTAGCGTCTTGCCGTATTTGATGCAGTTTGGGGTCCTGCAGCTACCCGAAACGCTTGCCCTAGCTGTGATGATCCCCTTGGGGATCTTCAGTGGGTTAATAGGCCTGGGCCTCATCTTCTGGGTGATAGTTGACGTTATCAACCAGCAAGCCGGTATCTTCTGGATACCCATATCTATCTGCTGTAGCCCGATTGGGTTGATACTATATCTGCTTATCGGTCGGCAGTAGTGGTGTCCTGGTAGTTGCCCAACGACGGCTAGGTTGAATGTGGCAGCGGCTGGCAGGCCTCCTTCCCTGCGTTGGCTCGTGCTTATTGTGTGTTAAACCGCACATACTCCGGTGTCAGGTCGCAGGTCCACACAGTGGCAGTGGCCTCCCCGAGGCCCAGGTCTACTTCAATAGACATCTCCTCGGCCTGCATACAGCGAGCGGCTTCCTCTTCGTCATATTCTACTGCCTCTCCCTGGTCCCAGACGGTTATGCCCGCCATAGTCAGGGTGACCTTAGCCGGATCAAAGGCCGCACGCGTACTACCCAGGCTCGCGGCGATGCGACCCCAGTTGAAGTCCTCACCATAGATGGAGCACTTGAGCAGGTCGTAATTAGCGATGGCGCGGCCCACATTACGGGCCTGCTCCCAACTCTGGGCCCCTTTGACGGTAATCTCAATAAACTTCGTAGCCTCTTCTCCATCGCGGGCGATCATCTTAGCTAACTCGGTGGTCACGTAACCCAGGGCAGCAGCGAAGGATTCGTGACCATCTGATTCCGGCGAAGTGATGGGGTCGTTGTCAGCGGCACCGTTGGCCAGCATAGCCACGGTATCATTCGTACTCATACACCCGTCTATGGTTATGCAGTTAAAGGAGCGTTCCACGGCTTCGTGGAGGCTAGCCTCTAGCACTTCAGGGGCGATGGCCAGGTCCGTGGTGACAAAGCACAGCATAGTCGCCATCTGCGGGCAAATCATGGCGGCGCCCTTAGCAATGCCTCCCATTTTCACCTGCTTATCCCCGACTTCAAATTGCACCGCCACCATTTTCGGGAAGGTATCAGTGGTCATTATGCCCCGGGCCACCAGTTCGGGATTGTCCCGACTCAATTGCTTACTGGCTTGCTCAATGCCGCCGGCAATCTTGTCCATTGGCAACTGAATGCCAATGCTTCCCGTCGAGCAGACGATTATATCTTTACTGGGTACGTCGCAAGCCTGGGCAGCGAGTTCGGCCATCTCCCGCGCATTTTCTAGGCCCGGGGCACCGGTGGCGGCATTGGCATTGCCGCTGTTGGCGACGATAGCCTGCGCCTGGCCGTCAGCCGTATGCTCCTGGGTAAGGAAAGTCGGCGCGGCGCGGAAGCTGTTGGTGGTGACGGTAGCGGCGGCGGCCGCCGGCCGATCAGAGTATATCAGCGCCAAATCCGGAGCCTCCGGCTTAATGCCGCAGTTTACTGCCGCACCCGAAAAGCCCTGCGGGGCGGTGATCCCACCATCAATAATCCCAAAAAGGTTAGCAGACATTCCTGTCCTCCTGATCCGCAAAGGTTATAGTGGTTCTTGACTGGAGAAGGATCGCCGCCGGCTATATCCAGTCCAGGTGATGGTGAACCCAGGGCGCGAAGGGCAGCGCCTCACCCAGTCGCTCGGCAATATCCCCGTCGCCGTTGCGGATGGTCAGCAAGTCGTGCTTGACCGCCGACACTACATCCAGGCGGCGGGTGAGCAGCCGCTCAATGATTATATCCTTGCCCTCCAGGGTAATTTCTGTCTTGGCCTGCGGCCCTTCAAATAGCCCATAATCCTTCGTCGGGGTCCACACGTTGATTTTCAAATCAGCCAGGGCTTCGGGGCCGCGACAAACGCGCTGGAAGAGCCGCTGCGGCGCGATAACCTGGCCCATAATATTCATCTGGCGCTCTCCCTCAGCGAAGCCGAACTGCCGGTACAGATCCCGGTATGGATGCGCCACCGACACATAGTCAGTGACCGCGATATCCCGCTTATGAGCCTCGGCACCGGCTGCTTTGATCACCTCGGCGGCCCCCGCCGGGCCGTTGCTGCTGGCTATCTCTAAAACTCGCACAGTTTCTGTATACCCTTGCTGGCAGGGAATTCCGAAGATTCCGTAGGCGACAATTGCCCCCGCCGCGGGATAGCGATAGAAGAGTATTTCGTGAGGCACTGTTATGAAAACCTGACTACTCAGGGCCTGCTGCCAATAGCCAGGGTGACGCGGCGCGTGTCCGCCATAGGACGCATAAGTACTACTGTAGGCCTGGAGAATCTCGGCCTCACATTCGTGGCGCACCTCAATATCGGCTTGCTCTGCCTCACTGGACAGCCCTGGCGGCGGTATCCAGTGGGCCGGGCGCAGATAAAGTAAATCCTGGTGGCCGCTTTTCACGTAAAAGCGATAGCCTGTGCTACGTTCCCCGCCGCGATAGACCATCAGCAGGTCGCAGCGGTCAGCCATAAACTCGCGGGCTGACTCAATCATCGCCCCGCCTATGCCCTGGCTGCGGTATTCTTCTTTTACGCCCACCGCATTCTCGAACGCCACCGGCACGCTAAGCCCCGGGGCGAGCAGAAAGTCGCGTTGATCCAGGGGAATCGCGCCGACCGGCTCATCTCCGCGATAGGCCAGCGCTGCTGTCATCTGGGGATAATATCGGTCCCAGTCTTCCGCCGTGATCGGCGGGAAAATGGCGTTGCGCACCTGCAATACGTCCGCCGTGTCACCGGGACGACATTCGCGACATACTAGGCCTTCTAGGGCCATATAGCGGGAGCCTCCAAGCCCGCAGTCTCGGCGAAGCCCAGCATCAGATTCATACACTGCAGCGCCGTGCCCGACAGCCCTTTGATCAGGTTATCTATCACCGAGGTGACGATAAGTTCATTGGCCTCGCTATCAACAGCCAGGCCCACATAGCCCCGATTGGAGCCCCTGACTTGTTTAGTGGCCGGCTGCTGGCCGGCGGGCAGGACCTGGACAAATGGTTCGTCCGCATAGAAGTCAGTGTAGACTCCGTGAACCTGCTCGGCTAAGATGCCCTCGCCCAGGGCTGCATAAGCGGTGGTTAGTATGCCCCGGGTTATGGGCGTCAAATGAGGCACAAAGGTTACGTGCACCGGCTGGCCCAGCGCTGACAGCTCCTGGTCAATCTCCGGCCCGTGCCGGTGCGTTGCTATGTTGTAGGCCCTCAGCGACTCATTTACTTCAGCAAAATGCGTCGTCAGCGTCAGGTTACTGCGACCCGCTCCCGACACTCCGGCCTTGGCGTCCACGATGATACCGTGCGGCTCCACCAGTTCAGCCTGCACCGCTGGCGCCAGCGCCAGGATAGCGCCGGTCGGGTAGCAGCCAGGAACGGCTACCAACCGGGCCGGAATGATCTCCTCCCGGTGCAGTTCAGGCAGCCCGTAGATCGCCTCGGCCAGCAGGTACGGCACCGGGTGGGGCTGATAATACTTCTCGTACACTGATGCGTCCTTGAGCCGAAAGTCAGCGGAAAAATCTATCACCCGTAGCCCGCTGTCCAGGGCCTCGGCCACTAATTCCGCGGCGACCGCGTGCGGCAGGCACGAAAACAGCAAGTCAGCCTCGGCGGCCGCCCGGTCTACTGACGTCTCTTCAATACGCTGGTCAATGCACCCCAGCAGGCTGGGATAGAGGTCAGTGAGTTGCTCATCCACCGTGGTATGCCCAGCCAGGTAGGTAATTTCTACGCCGGGATGAGCCAGCAGCAACCGGATTAGCTCAACCCCTCCGTATCCCGCGGCCCCGAATATGGCTACCTTTTGCATAGTTCCTCCTTTGTGTCGGGCCAAAGATGTCCCTACTATATAATGCAACACGAAATCCAGATACTAGCCCAATATGTCATGCCTTAACTCAGTATTGCCCATATTTGTGGGCACACTCCACCATCCATACATAGCTCTCGGGAGGAATACCATCAAAGATGCTGGAACGCGAGCTAAGTACATAGCCGCCACCTTCGGCCAGGCCTTCCATATGCTGGCGAACATCCTCTTCAATCTGCTGGTGAGTTCCATAGGCCAGCAGAGTAGTGTCAATATTGCCCACCAAGCAGATTTGGCCTTGCCACTGCTGTTTTAGCTGATAGATGTCATTCGCCCCTGGCTCAACCGGCTGAATCGCGCTAATACCCAAGTCTATGAGCCGCGGAATGAACTCACACATATCTCCATCACTATGAAAGGTACACAGCTTCCCAGCGTCGTAAATTGGTGCCATCAGTTGACGCATACGAGGCATAAACAGCTCATCAAACATATCAGGATTGATCATAAGTCCAGATTGGTAGGCGACATCGTCATTGATAAAGACAAAGGCTATCTCGTCATATTGGCAGACGGCCTCCATGGCCTCAAGTTGTACCTCAAGAATAATATCCATCAACTGCTCAATCAGCTCGCGCTGGGTATAGCAGGACAGAAGAAAATGTTCCATCCCCATAGCCAGAGCAGTACTATCAAAAAAAGAGGTCATACAGGGATACACGCCCACTCCAGTACCCTCGGCAGCCTCCAGATATTGCTCCAGGCGAACGAGCTGAGATTTTAGATCAGGCGGTTCATCCAGATGTTTGAGGTCATCTAGGGTCTTGATTTCGCCTCCGATGTAGTGCCTGGTGCCATCGGTCGCGTCCCGGAATAAGTTATTAGGCCGGTAGGCAAAGTTGGCACCCACCGCGTCCATGCCGATACGGCGGGCGAATTCCACATCATCTTCCGGAGTCCCCGCGCTTTCCCCCTCGGCGGCATCGATGACCTCACTTTGGACCGGCCGACCTAATACATACTCGTAGACACCTTGGGAGGTAACCCAGTATTCAAGTATCGGAACACAATCGGGTACCTCACAGCGAAAGGCAGCTAACAGCCGGCGTATATCTGATTGTCGGTCTACCATGGGTCAACACCTCCGTGGCCTACTATCCTCATTATGGAATCCAGATGCTAACCCAATATACCGCGCTTGAGCATCTCTTCAGCGATCTGCACCACATTGGTGGCCGCGCCCTTGCGCAGGTTGTCGGATACCACCCACATATTCAAGCCACTCGCCACTGTTTCATCCTGCCGAATTCGCCCCACCAGTACCATATCCTTGTATTCGTCTACCTTGACATCAGCCGGGGTAGGATATTGCAGCTCCTCCGGAGCATTGCGCGCGGGAACCGCGTTGGGATCCTGGCTCGGGCCATCAATTACCACCACGCCCGGGGCCTGCTGGGGGTCACTTAGAATCTCAAGCGCGTCTTCAGCAGTGATCTTCTTGTGAAACTCAACGTTGATAGCCTCAGCATGGCCAATATCCACCGGCACCCGCACGGTCGT
>JAUWJN010000064.1 GCA_030607655.1 bacterium | reverse complement strand
GTTTATAGCGATCAGCACGCTTTATCTCTTGAATGATAGTTTCGTTGAAGTAGCGGCGGTTATAGACACCGGTCAGTGAGTCGCGCAGCAGTTGCTGGTTAAGCTCCTGCCACAGTTTCTTGGTCTCGGTGATGTCGCGGGCGAAGCAGACAAAGAAACTATCTTGGGGCAGCTCCACGAAAGTGGTGCTGAGTTCCAGGTCAATGAACGTGCCGTCTTTGCGGCGGTGAGCAGTCTCAAAGCGGGTACCGCCAGCTTCCATCACTTCCTTGATATGCTGGGCGGTCTCTTCAGGAGTCTCAACTGCTTCCAGGTCAGTTATCTTCATAGCCAGCAACTCGTCGCGCGAATAGCCGACCATCTCGCAGAAGGCCTTGTTGCAGTCGCCAATAGTCCCGTCGGGCCCCATAGTGAGGAAGCCGTCCATTGACGTAGCCAGAACGGTCTCGTTGCGCTGGTAGGCGGCCTGCAGGGCTTCCTCGGCCTGCTTCTGCTCGGTGATGTCCCAGAAGATGCCCAGTATGCCGAGAGTATTGCCATTGTCATCTTTGATCGGTGTCTTGACAGTATGGACGATCATCTCTTCTCCGTCTCGGATATATCTCTCTTCCAACTCCTCTGTCTGGCCGGATTCCATGACCCTTTTATCATCCGCGCGGTACTTCTCAGCCAGTTCCCGGGGGAAGAAGTCGTAATCTGTCTTCCCGGCAAATTCCTCCGGCGCAATCCCCAGCTCCCGGGCGAAGTTCTCGTTACAAGCAACATAAACTAAGTCAGTATCTTTGGAGAACACATTCTGGGGAAGAGTCTCAAGCAGCGTTCTGTACTTGGCCTCACTCTCCCGGATGGTCTGCTCGGCCTGCTTGCGGGCGGTGATGTCACGACATAGAGTTACAACTATTGGTCCATCTTCTATTTCAATAACTGTTGCATTAATCTCGATTGGCGTGGTCTTGCCATCTTTGTCTACATAATCAATCTCCAGATTTCTTACGAACCCTAGCTGAAAGCATTTCCTTACTTCTTGTGCATTTCTTTCCTGGTCGTGCTCGGCTGTCCATTCCGCCACACATCTACCTAGTATTTCGTCCAGCGTCTGATGTCCTGTCATGCGAACGTATTCCGAATTTGCATCTAATACCTTGCCTTCCCAATCAATCATTACAAAGCCCGCATCCGTTGTTTCAATTAAAGCCCTATATTTGTCCTCTCTCTCCCGCAGCGCCTCCTCGGCCTGCTTGCGCTCGGTGATGTCGCGATCTATACCCCGGTAACCCCGCAGATTCCCGGCCACATCAAGAATTGGCACACCACTGGTCTCCAGCACCACCTCTCGCCCATCTTTACGAAGGCTGGTGTTCTCCAGACCCGCAAATGGCTCCCGGGATTTAACTATATCCGCAAACAATCCGCCTACTCGTTCTGCCTCAGGCGGCGGCATAAGATCAAACGGCGTCTTGCCCATGACCTCTTCAGGTTCGTACCCCAATAGCTCCTTGACTCTCGGGCTGGCATAAGTGTAGATACCATTGTGATCTGCTTCCCATATCCAATCACTGCTAGTCTCTACCAGAGAGCGGAATCGTTCTTCGCTTTCCCTGACTTCGCATGTCGCTTGGGCTATTCTCTCATTGAGCCAGGCAACCATTACACTTATGGCCACAAATATGCAAGCCCGGCTAGTGTCGCCCGTAAATGAACCCAAAGAGGCGAAATGATGTGACAGCAATAGAAAGGCTCCTGAAGCGACGGCTAAGGCAATTCCCCGTCTCCCCCACCAGATAGCGGCAAGGATAATAGGTAAGTAGTACAAATGACTGACGATGACTTCGGTACGCAGAACAAAGTGGAAATGGACAGTCAGCAGCAGACAGACTGCCCATAGTAGACCTACAAGTGTAACCCGCGGCAACTCAGAACGCCTCAGTCGCATCTCAATTACCTTTCTACTCTGGTGGGGCACCTACGCCGCTTGCAATTTCTTACCTTCCACGAGTTCAATAAAGACCTGGGCCGCCTCGGGATCAAATTGGCTGGCCGCACATTCTCGCAGTTCTTGCAAAGCCTTAGCCTCGGTGAGAGCGGGGCGGTACGGGCGGTCAGAGCGCATCGCATCATAGCCATCCGCCACCTGTAGAATACGGGCCTCAATAGAAATATCAGTGCCGCTCAGCTCCTGGGGATAGCCTTGCCCATCCCAACGCTCGTGGTGCTGGTGGATGATTTGGGCCACCTGCGGCAGCCGAGACACACTGCCCTCCCATAGCTCTCGCCCCAGCATCGGGTGCATATAGATTATGTGCCACTCGTAATGATCCAGAGGACCGCGCTTGTTCAGTATTTTGCCCAGCACCCCGATCTTGCCAATATCGTGAAAGGCTGCCGCTATCAACAAGTTGCCTAGCCGTTCGGTTTCCAGGTCTAAAGCCTCGCCCAGAATCTGGGCATAATCGCGCACCCGCTGGCAGTGACCCACGGTATAGCCATCTTTATGCTCGACCACATCGTTTAGTAATTGTATACTCCACAGACGTGAGGGCGGAACTCGGTCAAACTCTGGGCCCAGATGATCCCCTGACCACAAACTGCGTTTGCCACCATTACCACTTAGTGCTGCCAGCATCAACAGCATAATCATATCTCCCTCCGCAATCTCGTCTGAAGTATTATCATTGGACTTATCGGCCCTTCCAACCAGCTACTTTAGGGAAGAGCAAGCCGTCCAAGCTAACAATAATGTTAACACTAGCTAAGAAGGAATACTGCTGCTGCGTCCCGAAATGAGCACGAGCACAGACGGCGTGCAATCAAAGGAGGAATTGCTAGTATGACTCATCGCGAACGCTGGCTCAGGACATTCCGATTTGAAGAGGTTGACCATGTCCCTGATGAAGAATTTGGCTACTGGGACGATACCTTTGCGCGCTGGCATCAGCACGGACTGCCCCCACAGATAAATGACAATGCCATCGCTGACCGCTATTTTGGCTTCGCCCCGACGGCCGGAGTGCCCGTCAATACAGGGCTGCTGCCGGCCTTTGAGCACAAGATCCTGGAGGACCGAGGCGAGCACCAGATTATCCAGGACAACGCCGGGGTGATATGTATGGTCCACAGCAACGGCACCGACAGCATCCCCCGGTTCCTGGATTGGTCGCTGAAGACCCCAGATGACTGGGAACAGTTTAAGGAACGCCTCAATCCTGATGACCCCCGCCGCTATCCGGACAACTGGGACGAGGTGGTCGCCGAATTAAATAACTCTACCGTACCCGCACTTGTAAACTGTGGGAGCCTCTTTGGCTGCTTGCGGGATTGGATGGGCTTTGAGAATATTGCCATTGCCATTATGGAGCAGCCGGATTGGATTGAGCAGATGATGGCGGACCTGACCAATTTCTATATTGGCTGCCTGCAGCGGGCGGTAGAGCAGGTCCGGATTGACGGGGGAGCCTTCTGGGAAGATATGTGTTTTAATTATGGCCCGATGATTTCACCGAAGCTGTTCCGCGAACTAATGACACCCCGCTACAAGCGCATTACTGATTTTGTTAAGCAAGCCGGCGCTGAGGTCTTTATAGTTGACTCCGATGGCGATATGACCCAGCTAGTAGAGCATTGGATAGCTGGCGGCGTCAATTGTATGTTCCCGATAGAAATTCATGCCGGCTCGGACCCCTTCGCTATGCGCCGCGAATTTGGCCGGGAGGTATTACTGAAGGGGGGAGTGAATAAACGGGAGTTAGCCAAGGACAAGGCCGCCATCCGCCGGGAGGTAGATCGCTTAGTAGACTTAGTAGCCGAGGGCGGCTTCATCCCGCATGTGGACCATCGCGTACCGCCCGACGTCAGTTATGATAACTATTTGTACTATCTTAGGACCAAACGTGAGGCCCTGGGCATACCCGACCCGTGGGCCGCCGGGCCTCCAGATCCTGACAGTCTCTAATCCTAACGAGGAGGAAAACTGATGACCCACTCTTCAATTTTGTCCACACAGCTCAGGTCGTTGATTCTGCCCCGAGATTGCCGCCGCAAGCGCGTGAGCAGTTGGGACGCTACTGGGGCCAATGATGATCGCTGGCATCTGAAAGCGGGGGAGACTCGTGTTCTTGCTGACCTGACTGACCCTGGCTGCATCAATCACATCTGGATGACCTATCACAGCGAGTCCCCGGCCCCCTACCGACGCCGCGTCATCCGCATATTCTGGGACGGTGAGGAAAACCCCAGCGTGGAAGTGCCTTTCGGCGACTTCTTTGGCGTCGGCCACGGCCTACACGCGCCTTACGAGTCAGCAGTCCTTAGCCAGACGGCCTCTCCCGCCTTCAATTGCTGGTGGCCGATGCCCTTCGCCAGTGGTGCCCGGATTGAGATAGTCAATGAGGATATTGACGGCATTCTTTACTTCTACATTGACTACGAGCAGTACGACCAGCCCATCCCTGACGCCCTCTACTTCCACGCCCAGTACCGCCAGCAGTACCCCTGCGATGGCATCCCCGGCAACGACATCAATTTGGATGGGGCCGGAAACTATGTAATGCTGGAGGCCGAGGGCTGCGGTCACTATGTTGGCTGCAACCTTAGCATCCACAACGAAGTTGGCGGCTGGTGGGGTGAGGGCGATGATATGATATTCATTGATGATGACACCTGGCCGCCGTCTCTGCACGGTACCGGCAGCGAGGACTACTTCTCCCACGCCTGGGGCATGCAAGACCAGTGTGGATTGTACAATGGCACCTCCCTGTTCAACAAGGACCATAAAGAATGGGAGGGTAAATGGACCGTCTACCGCTGGCACATTCCTGACCCCATTACCTTCAAAAAGCGCATTAAGGTAACCATTGAGCACGGCCACGCCAATGACCGCTCTGATGACTATTCCTCAGTCGCTTACTGGTACCAGACCGAACCGCATAAGCTTTTCCCGCCACTGCCGCCAGTTGCCGAGCGCCTGCCGCGGGATGTAACTGAATAAACCAGGCGAACTAGGCAGGGACAACACAGATAAGCCGGGAAAGATAAGGTAGTAATTCACTATAAGCAGAAGGAGGGATTAAGATGGCCCTGACAGTAAAGAAGGTCACAGCAGTGAGTACGAAGGTGGAAGACAAGCCGGGGGTGCTGGCCAAGATGGCCGCGGCCCTGCGGGAGGCTAACATCAACCTAATGGCGATGGTGGGCCACCCCGGAGGTGAAGGCCAGGCCTGGCTGATGTTCATCCCCGAAGACCTCGCCGCTCTGCGGGCCCTGGCTGCACAGGAGGGAGTTCAGATTACCGAAGAGGCCGCCGTGTGGCTGGAGGGGCCTGACCAAGTAGGAGCTCTCTGCGACTTCGCGGATAAGCTCGCCGCCGAGAATATCAATATCGTGGCAGGCCAGGCCACCGGCGCCGGTGGCTACTTTGCGGCAGTCTTCTACTTCGAGAGCGAAGAGGTCGTAGACCAGGTTGTTGAATTGATGAGCACCTAACGCCCATAGCCACACGAGTCAGACAAGGCCGTGCCCCCTCTGGCATCGAGCTAGGGAGGGGCGTATTTGTGTGACTATATAGAAACAAAGTTATTGACACACACTAGAGCAAGAGCTGATGTTGCGGCCAGAGACTTTATGTGCAAAGGAGAAAGAAGAAGATGCCTGACAAGATTAAAATTGCGTTTGTCGGTTCTGGTGGCATGGCCGAGGCCCATGCTCCCAACTATGGCAAAATCAAGGATACCCAGATAGTAGGCTTCTGCGATGTGATGCGAGACCGAGCCGAGCCTATGGCCCAGAAATATGGCGGCGAAGCCTTTACTGATCCCGCAGAGATGCTGGATGCGGTTGCGCCGGACGGTGTCTACATCCTACTGCCGCCTTTCGCTCATGGTGCGGCCGAGTTTGCCTGTGTGGAGCGGAAAATCCCCTTTTTCGTGGAAAAACCTATTGACCTGGACCTGAACCAGGCTAAAGAGATAGCCCAGGCTGTTCAGGACAGTGGTCTGCTGACCTCTGCCGGTTATCTGAATCGCTATCGCACCAGTGTCAAAAAGGCTCGCGAAATGCTTCAAGACGATCCGGCGGTGCTCGCCATAGGGGGTTGGATCGGTGGCAGCCCCGAGCCGGACCCCAAGGCACCTATCACCGTGTGGTGGGTAGATAAGTCCAAGAGCGGCGGGCAGTTCATTGAGCAGGTAACTCATACCGTAGACCTGGTGCGTTTCTTAATGGGTGAGGCGACCGAGGTAGCTGCCGTCACTGCACAGGGCTTCAATGTGGGCATCCCTGATTATGGTATTGAGGATGCCTGGGCAGTTGCTGTCAAGTTCGCCTCCGGAGGCGTGGCTAATTTGTATGCCTGCTGCGCCAGCAACGCCAGCGGCGGCGTAAAGCTGGATGTCTATGCCAAGAACTGCGCTTTCGCATTCACTGGCTGGGAGCATAACTGCAAGATCTTCCGCACCGATGGGCCTGACGAAGTACTGGGGGATGAGCTGGGCTATCCGGAGGCTATATATCCGGAGGACGTGGCCTTCGTGGAGATGCTGCGCAGCGGCGATCAAAGCAAGGTGCAGTCCGATTATGCTGACGCCCTTAAGACCTTGGAGATAACTATAGCCGCTGACCAGTCGGTAGCTACCGGTGAGAAGATACGACTATAGCTTCTCAGCTATTTAGACCAAACCATACTAATTATCCTATGGTGACCCTGGGGTCACCTTTTGTGAACAAATTGTAAACAGCTTACTAAATTGGCCCCCGTGGTGAGGCGGCACCTTGCCTGTCTCAGACGGTCCTGTCGCGCTATCACCCAGAGGGGCTACAGGAGGTAGAAATATGCCACAACCTAAGATCGGCCTACAATTGATAATCTATGGGCAGCGCCCTGAGAAGGATCTGGCCGGGGTAGCTCAGGAGGTAGCCGAGGCTGGCTACGATGGAATGGAATGCGGCGGTGCTATTCCTGACACGTACAGCGCACAAGCCGTAAATGAAATACTCGCTCAGAGTAGCTTGGCACTGCCCGGCGTTCACAGTTCCTATGGCGATATGAATGACCCAGCCCGTATTGACCTTTATCTGGAGTTCGTTAACGCTGTGGGCGGCAAGTACTTGATTTGCTCAGGAGTAGCCGAAGGTGAAGGTATTGCGGCTTATGAAACAGCCGCTGAGACCTTCAACCAAGTAGGAGAGCACTGCCGGCAGCAAGGTATCACCTTCTGCTACCATAACCACGCCTTTGAGTTTGAGGCGTTCAATGGTGTGAAGGCCATCCACCGGCTCTGCGAGCTGACCGACCCCGCCCTGGTCAAACTGAACATTGACGTGTACTGGGTTACCATTGGCGAGGAGGATCCGGCTGAGTTTATCCGCCGCTACGCCGACCGGGCGGGATATTATCACTTCAAAGATGGCGTGCCCGGCTCCTTTATCGAACTGGGCCAGGGCATCGTTGACCTGGTGGCGTCCCGGCAGGCAGCCTTGGAAGTGGGGGTTGACTGGGTAACCTGCGAGCAGGATACCACCACCTTGGAGCCAAAGGTGTCAATCGCCCAGAGCCGCGAGTACCTGCGCTCTATCGGCTGGTAGCGAGGTGCACTCTATCCCATTGGCCGGTTTCTCAGCCACCGCGAGATTAGCCCTGAAGAGACCATAGCCAGGGCTAAGGGCACTAAGATAGAGCGCCCAAGTGCTTTACTCAAAGCAATGCGAACGCAAGAAAAGACCGACGGATCTGAGATAGGGACCGAGGGGAGGGCTGATACGACTCCAGCACGCCCCGTGCGCATCGCGATGATGCTGGTGTTGGCGCTGGTACTGACGTGGATATGCGGCTACTGGGTTCGTCAAGCGGAGATAATTGTCTTCGCCGCCCAGATAACGGAGGCGGTACCATCAATCCCCGGTGTCGGCGTTTTGGTATTGCTGGTGGCCATCAATCCGCTGATCCGCCGGCTGCCGCTGGTGCGCAGGCTGTCCAGTGGTGAGATTGTGGTGGTCTACCTCTTGGTAACTGTAGCCACGATGATGTTCGGCTGCGGAGTAGGCCGATATTTAATCGCAGATATCAGTGCACCATTTTACTTCACTCAAACCCCGGGTACCCCCTTGGACAAACTGGCACCCTATATTCCCGCCTGGCTTTCCCCGTCTGATCCAGTGGTCCATCTGTGGCTACATGAGACTTCGCCCACCGGTCAAGTGCCCTGGAATGTTTGGTGGCTCCCTATTGCTTCCTGGGCAGGGTTCTTTATGCTCCTCGGTGGTACGATGCTCTGTCTGATGCTCCTGATGGCGGAGACCTGGATAGACCATGAGCGGCTGGTTTTCCCGTTGGTACGGCTGCCCATGGAGATAATGGGCGTGGGCACCACCAGGTCGTTCTTCCACAATCCCGTGACGTGGGCAGGGATCGGTCTGGCGACGCTGTTGAACGTCATCCAGATAGTCCGGTCGGTCTTTTTCGGCGCTCCGTCAACTGCTGGACTGTACATTAACCCGGACAAACACCTGGTGGACTACCCCTGGCGGGCCCTGCGACCGCTGGGGACCAGGCTGCGGCTCGAGGTCATCGGGTTAGGCTATCTAGTTTCCACCGAAGTTTCTTTTTCCATCTGGTTCTTTTGCCTTTTCATAAAGCTGCAAGCCCTGGGGTTTGCCATGGCCGGCTACCGGCGGCAGGAGATACCCTTTGCCGAGGAGCAGGGGATCGGGGCTTACCTGGTCCTGGGTATAGTGTTGCTATGGAAAAGCCGGTCGGCCATACAAGGGGCATGGCGGGGATTGATCAGCGGCCGCGCCCAAGGTCAGGAAAATCAAAGTTCCCTTCGCTGGGCGCTGCTGGGGGTAGTAGTGGGTATCTTTGGGCTGGTGATGTTCTTGACTTCGGCCGGAATGAAGCTATGGCTGGCCGGCACATACCTGGCAATAATACTTATGGTCGCAATAGCCTACGCCAGAATACGGGCGGAGGCTGGGGCGCCAATGGTGTGGGCGTTCCCCTCGGGCCAATCGCACAAGGTCATCGTGAACTTTCTCGGCCAGGGGCCGGTGATTGGTTCTAAAGCGGACCTGGCCTCACCGACAATCTTCACGATGATGCAGATTGTTTCGCGCGGATATTTCCTGTCGGTCTCGGGCTATGAAATTGAGGGTATCCGGATGGGTCAGCAGACGGGAGTAAACTGGCGCCAGATCTCCACAACATTGTTGCTCGGCATCGGCTTCGGTATGATCGCTTCCTTCATCTTTCATCTGGAGCCGTTTTACGGTTGGCTGGGCACAGCCGGCCCCTGGGGCGCCCAAATGTCGCGACACGCATACGGGGATTTACTGCACGCCGCCCAGACGCCCAAACCGCCGGACATCCCCCGCATTCTGGCCACTTCGTTCGGGGGTCTTCTCATCGCCTCATTGACCGGGGCTCGCTCCGCCTGGCTTAGCTTCCCCTTACACCCCATTGGCTATGCGCTGGCCTGCGCCTATGGCGGCACGATATGGGGACCCTTCCTGGTCGTCTGGCTGCTTAAGAGCCTAATCCTGCGCTATGGGGGAAGCCAGTTATATCTGAAAGTACTGCCTGGTTTCCTGGGCTTGGCCCTAGGCCACTTCCTAACCGCCGGATTCATCTGGGGATTGCTATCCTCGGTGCTGGGCGGGCCTTTCCTGCGCTGGCATGTGTGGTTCGCCTAGGCAGCCGGGCCAGGCAGAAGACAGATTCGTTACCGAAAGGAGGCAAGCAGATGAGTAGCAACATTAGGTGGATTATCATTGGACTGGGATTGTTGATGGTCGCATCAGTGCCGCCGGCGGGTCTGCCGCGGGCTACGGATCGGGGCGAAATGAAGGTAAGCGAGATAGGTGACCAAATTTTCGTGGAGGCCTATGAATGGGTGGCCCGGCACGACAAAAACGCCGGCGGGT
>JAUWJN010000167.1 GCA_030607655.1 bacterium | reverse complement strand
TTATGGCACACCTTCGTTAATATTCTGGCGAACTGCACCCCCTGCTCATGCTGTCCTGTCGCGGTGAGGTAGTATCCATAGCCTACCAGGGGAATAGCCAGGTTATCATGGACCGCGTCGTTGGCGCCAGGCTTTCCCGCCTCGGCACGGGCCCACTCTACAAAATCGTCCGGATCGGCTTCCAGTTTGAAACCCGGAGTGGGCAGGACTCGCCACAGGTATCCACAATACGCAGCTCCTAATCCCGCTGGCTTGACAAGCTTCGGCGAATCAGTGAAGATGGGACGCGGGCCATCATAGAGGTGCATCAGAGCAAAGACTCGCTGGCCCGCGGGATGATTCATTATCAGCCGGGTGGCATTGGCCGAAGTCCCAATCTCTTCAAGGAAATCCTTAAGGCGCGTGGCAAATTCCGCTTCTCCTGAACTATAATGCGCCAGCACTGGGTCGAGGTGCCCGGTGGTGCGAAACGCCAGCCCGGGAACTTCACCGGTGACGCGCTTGGCATATAACAGGGGGAACCGCACGCAATCTCCTCGCACAAACTGGTTGCCAATTATAATCACCGCGTTAGAAGGTATCGAAGCGCTCAACTTATGTACGAAGCCAGCAGCAAATGGCTCGGACAGCGGCTTGAGATGTGCATAGCGGCCGGGGAGGTGGATAGCAAGAAACACCACCGCCAGGGCAACCGGCACAAGCGGGGTGAGATGGGGGAATCTGTGACTTGCATGGCGGCCCAGCCACACAATACCGGCGGCGATGAGAATCATAAGCCCAATATAGGTGGGCACGAAGAATACGTCATAATCGTAGGCAAAATAGCCGAAGAACAGCACTAAGTTGATTCCCAGTAGCAGCAAGCCAGCCTCGATGATCACGCGACCCTGGCTCCTTATAGCTGCCAGGCCAAAAGGAACAAAGATAAGGAGCAATCCGAACTGCTCCCATATCATGACCAGGTCGCGTTTTGCCAACAGGGGAACCCCCGCCAGAGAGTAGGCGAAAAGCCTATACCCGTATTGGCGGGCGCCAATATGGTCCAGGATAGCCCTGACACTCGTCAATGGAGCCCAACAAGTGTAAGGGTCATACGGTAGGGATGCCCGAATTGGCAAGTACAGCCACGGGGTCAGACCCAGTATAAAAAGCAACAACGCCCTAATGATTTCACCCCGCCCGGGCAGCCATACCTGCCGCCGGCGGAAAATTATCCAGGCTACCACCGGTAGGGTCGTGGCGAACGAGATGCGATGGGAAATCCCCAGACCGATGACCAGCGCCAGCAGGTAAAAGTAGCGACGGCGGTGCTTATCGTTGCCCGCAGTGGGCACCCACACCTTGGCCGTGAGAAGCAACAGGGCCACAATTAGCATCGCATGCAGAGCGTAGACTTCGAAGTTCGTTGAACTCTCCCACAATACAGGCGTCAGTCCCAGCCCGAGA
This sequence comes from bacterium, assembly GCA_030607655.1. Taxonomy (GTDB): domain Bacteria; phylum Armatimonadota; class Zipacnadia; order Zipacnadales; family Zipacnadaceae; genus JALGTV01. The sequence continues at coordinate 4,905 of JAUWJN010000167.1, read as the reverse complement.
CCCGCAATGACCCCGGCCCCAATACTACCGAACGCTAAGCAAACCAGAAGACATACGCCACCAGCGGTCAGCGCACCGAACAGACTCATCAATAGATTCAAGCGGTAGGCCATTGTGCCCAGCGGCAGCAAACTGGCCCCTTTCCCTAACAGGGTGAGTAGCGGGTAGCCACTGGGGTGAGCAATGCCCAGATTAATGCTGGCAGTCATCAGTTCGGGCGTGTCGCCATAGATGGGATAGCGGTTGGCCATCACTGCATAGAAGGCAAACATTCCGGCAAACACCGCCCCGCTAGCCAGTAATGCTACTTTTAGGGAGGGGGATGCGGGTGCTACCTGGGGTGAGGCGGGCGGTACAGCCGCGCTTGGTGGTTGACTATCTGGGTCTGGCCGCGGGGTCTTGCTTATAGGCTCTTCTTTATTCCTCGTTCGGCCCTCAAAATCGGATTCCCGGTTCTCCGTCCTGTCTTCGCCCAATCGGGGTATCCTCCAGTAAGAGCCTATTTAGCCCAAGGTCTTCGATATCAGTATTTCCTCCGCCCGATCCCCTTCACCTCTTGTTGCTATAGCATATACGGCAGCACAAACTGCCGGGCACCGCCCATAAGTGGGGGTAGACCGCAAGCTAAGTACTGCCGGTAGGGATATATCTATCTGTCCTAGCGGGACCAGCAGATTCAGAGGGCGCTGCTCTTGCTCAGAGCCAGCCACGCCGCATGGCTAGGCGTCGGCCTGCTGCAAGGCGGCAGCGACCAGCCCGCGGAAAAGGGGGTGAGCGCGGTTGGGGCGGGATTTGAACTCCGGATGGGCCTGGGTGGCAACAAAATACGGGTGGTGTGGCAGTTCAATTATTTCTACCAGGTCGCCTTCTGGTGAGATGCCCGAGAATACTAAGCCACCTCCCTCAAGGACTTGCCGGTAGGCGTTATTGACTTCATACCGGTGCCGGTGTCGTTCAGAGATCTGGGAGGCTCCGTAGACCCGGGCAGCCAGGGACCCCTCCTTTAGCACACACGGATAAGCTCCCAGGCGCATAGTCCCGCCCAACTCGGTGATATACTCTTGGTCCTTCATATAGATGACTACCGGGTGGGGAGTATCCAGGTTAAACTCCTTGGAATTGGCTCCCGCCAGCCCACACGCATTTCGGGCAAACTCTATCACTGCACACTGCAACCCCAGACACAGTCCCAGGAATGGCAGGTTATGCTCGCGGGCGTAACCAATGGCGGCAATCTTCCCTTCAATGCCGCGATCGCCAAAGCCACCCGGCACCAGTACCCCCGACACATCACTCAAGTGGGCCTGTGCCCCATCGCGTTCGATGTCTTCCGAATCCACGTATTTTATGCAAACTTCGGCATCATTAGCTGCACCGGCGTGACACAATGCCTCGGTCACTGATAGATAAGAGTCGTGCAAATCCATATACTTGCCGACCATGGCGATATCCACGCGGTCGGACGGCGAATTGCTACGCTGTACCATCTGCTCCCAGTCGGTCAGGTCAGCAGCGCGCTGGGGCAAGTCAAGCTTATCGGTGACCAGGTCAGCAATGCCCTGGCGTTCCATGGCTAAAGGTATCTCGTACAGAGAGCCTTCCGTATCAATTCCTTCTATGATATTGCTAACCGGCACATCGCAGAACAGCGCAATCTTGCGGGTGATATCGTCCGTCAGCGGGTATTTGCTGCGGCAGACAAGCAAATCAGGTTGGATGCCGGCGCGGCGCAGTTCCTGGACGCTGTGTTGGGTGGGCTTGGTCTTCAGCTCACCAACCGTCGCCAGATGCGGTATCAGGGTGACGTGGACATAGTAAACACTCTGCGGCCCCTCATCAGTGCGCATCTGGCGAATGGCCTCCAGGAAAGGCTGGCTCTCAATGTCGCCCACCGTACCTCCTATCTCCACAATGCAGAGGTCGGCTTCATGATGGCTGGCACACTGCTTGAGGCGCTCCTTTATCTCGTCAGTAATGTGGGGGATGACCTGTACGGTCTGGCCCAGGTAGTCACCAGCGCGCTCCTTGCGGATGACCTCTCCGTAGACCAGGCCGGTGGTTACGTTAGATAGACGGGTGAGCGACTCATCAACAAAGCGCTCGTAGTGGCCCAAGTCCAGGTCGGTCTCGGCGCCATCATCAGTCACATAGACCTCGCCATGCTGGAAAGGATTCATTACCCCAGCATCTACGTTAATATAGGGGTCAATCTTGACCAGGGCGACGCGGTAGTCCCGCCTCTTAAGTAGCAGGCCTAGCGAGGCGGCGGTAATACCTTTGCCGATAGCCGAGACTACTCCACCGGTTACGAAGACGTACTTGGTGGTCATTGGTATCATCTGCTTCCTATCTATCTGGTCGTGATAAATCCACAAATAATAAGGAGGATGAAGACAAATAATCTTTCTTCATCCCCCCGGTTATGATCTTTATGCTTCAACTAATGTCCACCGAGTTAGATAGCCAAGGCTGGTTCAGTCAGCACTATTTCTGCTCAGAGCCAGCCGCGCAGCCTGACCGCTTCGGCCACTCGCTGCACCGCCACCAGATATGCCGCCGTACGCATATCTACCTGCTGACGCCTGGCAGTTTCCAGCACACAATGGTAGGCCACGGTCATTTTCTGGTCGAGGCGCTCGTGTACGTGCTGCTCGCTCCACTGGTCGCAAGAGGCGTTCTGTACCATCTCAAAGTAGGAGACGGTGACGCCACCAGCATTACACAGGAAGTCGGGGATGACATGGATACCGTGCTCATATAGGATGGGGTCGGCCTCAGGCGCGGTGGGGCCATTGGCGGCCTCGGCCACAATCTTGGCTTTAATGCGGGCGGCATTGTCCGCAGTGATTACATTTTCCAGTGCGGCCGGCCATAGGATGTCCACATCCAGTTCCAGAAGTTCGCCATTAGTGATGCTGTCAGCATCGGGGAACTCCACTACTGACCCAGTCTGAGCCTTGTGCTGCACGACGGCTGCCGCGTCCAAGCCTGTCTCGTTGATGATGCCGCCGCTGGTGTCACTGACTGCGATGACTTTGCAGCCGAAGAGTTGTTGGCCCAGGATGGCCGCATACGAGCCCGCGTTGCCACAGCCTTGGACCGCGATCGTAGCTTTGCCCAGGTCTATATCCAGTTCATGGGCCGCCTCCCGTACCGTGCACCAGCTGCCCCAGGCAGTGGCGTCATCCCGTCCCCAGGAGCCGCCCACTGCCAGGGGCTTGCCCGTGATCACGCCAAAGTCACTTCTGCCCAATAGCTTGCAGTACTCGTCCATCATCCAGGCCATAATCTGGGGATTGGTGTACATGTCCGGAGCAGGCACATCCCTGGCCGGCCCGATTATCGGGGCTATCTCGCGAATATATGCCCGACTGAGCCGCTCTAACTCGCCACTGGACATCGCCTTGGGGTTGCAAATCACTCCGCCCTTGGCACCGCCCAGGGGAATGTCCACCACCGCACACTTCCACGTCATCCACATCGCCAAGGCCCGCACGGTGTCTATAGTCTCAGCCGGATGGTAGCGAATACCGCCTTTGTTGGGGCCGCGGGCGTTGTTATGCTGGACGCGGAATCCCGGAAACACTTGTACACTTCCGTCATCCATCTGGACAGGCAGCCTCACCTGCAACTCCCGCGTCGGCCAGCGCAAGAATTCCTGCATAGCTGGATCAAGGTTTAGCAAGCCGGCCGCCCGGTCTACCTGGGCCTGGGCAGCAGCAAACGGGTTGTACTCACACATGTTTCCACCTCCGCTAGCTCGACTAGATGTATTCAATGGTACTCGGCGGCTTGGGAGTCAGGTCATACAGGACCTTCGTGACGTCGGGCACCTCAGCACAAATGCGCTCTTGAAGACGCTGTAATTTGTTCCAATCCAGTTCAGTAGGCGTTGCCATCATAGCGTCCTCGGACTCTACTGACCTGACCACAATAATCTGCCCAAAAGCGCGCTCCTTAGTTTCGGTCAGGCCGGTCGCCCGGTCATTCAGTAGAACGGCAAAGGCCTGGAATGAGCGCAGCTCACATAGTTCCTCCTCCACAATCACTGTTGCCACTCGCACTGTAGCCACTCGCTCCGGGGTGACCTCGCCCACAATACGTGTGGCCAGGCCAGGTCCCGGAAAGGGCATCCGCTGGGATATGACCTCGGGCAGACCCAGCTCCTGAGCAACCTGGCGCACCTCAGGCTTGAACAACTCGCGCACCGGTTCAAGGATGTGTAGCCCGTAAGTGCTTGGGTCCAAACCAATTTGTTCCAGGATATTGTGCTGAGTCTTCACCCCCCGCTGCGTTTCAATGACATCGGCAGCAATGGTGCCTTGCAGCAGGAATGATGCTCCGCTGTCGCGGACGGCCGCACCCAGGGTCTTGTAGAAGGTGTCCCGGAAGGCCTTGCGCTTCTCTTCAGGGTCGGTGATGCCGGCCAGCGCGGCGAAGAAGTCGTCGGCCCGATCGATAATCTGCACCGACATACCCAGTTCCGCGAAGGCCTCCACCACCATCGGCCCCTCACCTTCGCGCATGAGGCCGTCGTCAATGAACAGGGAAATGAGCCGCTCACCGATAGCTTGGTGAGCCAGAGCGGCTACTACCGAGCTATCCACTCCACCCGACAGCGCGACCAAAGCTCGGCCCTCGCCCCCTGCGGCGCGAATCTCTTCAGTCTGTTCAGCCACAAACTGTTTGGGATTCAATGCGTTCAGCCACCTCTCTTTGTCCGACAAATAGTCGCACCATGAACCCAAGGAAAAACTCTCTACACATTCCCACCAGCTCATGGCGGAAGTTAATGTCCGCAACCTCTGTTACTTTACGGCTCTACCAGCGCACTTGTCAACGGAATACTACCGGCAAGTTTATTCCGCTTATGGGCTTGACACAGCGACCATTTTCCGGTACATT
>JAUWJN010000231.1 GCA_030607655.1 bacterium | reverse complement strand
TAGCCGGGCTGGTCACCGTTAGTTCAGCCAGGGCCTCCCGCATTGCCGCGAACTCGAACGAGCCGGCGTGGCGATAAAGAATGATGGTGGCTACCAGCATGCAGACCATGGCCACATGTGTGGCTATGAAGTATCTCAGCCCCGCCGGGCCCGCGTCTGGATTGACCCAATGGAAGACTACCAAAACATACGAAGTCAGAGTCATAAACTCCCAAAAGTGCAAGAAAAAAAGCATATTGTGCACCGAGAGCACACTGATGACGCTACTAAAGAATAGCAGTAGTAGGGGATAATACCGTGCCAGGCTGTAATGCTTGTAGATCAGGATGTAGCGGATGGAGAACAGGGTGGTACACACCATCATCAGGGCAGTAATCAGCAGAAAGACCGCACTCAACTGGTCCACAACGAAGACTAGGGAGCTGCCCAGCTCGGTGATAGTGACCACCGGTCTAGCTACTACTGGCCCGGTAGTCAAAGCTTGCCAGGCGACTGTGCTCACACAGATGGCGGCAATAAGTGCAGTCACGAACGCCACATAACCACAGAGCTTGCGGTGCTTGGCGATCACCGTCGTAATGATAGCGCCCACGACCAATACAAACAACGCGGCAACCAGTAACTGAGACCCAACCATTACCTGTTCACATCCCAAGTGGTATGTGTTCTACTAAGGGAATTGCATATATATGTACTGTGGCACAGAGTATCGCCAGGACAACAACCACAACCTGCATAGCTCCCATCGAGGGTTCCACCTGATCCACTACGGCCGACGGCTTGCCGAAGAATACTCTGTGCCCCACCCACAGGAAGAACCCAAAGGCAATCATACTCTCTATCAGCAGCAGGATAGCTATTACTGCCCCCAAGCCGCCTAACTCCAGACTGCCGGAAATGATAAAAAACTTGCTCCAAAAGCCCGCCAATGGCGGCACGCCAGCAATTGTAAACGCGCCCACAAAGAAAGCCAGGGCTACCAGTGGCAACTTAGCACCCACTCCGGATAGTTCCGAGATGCGCCGGGTGCCGGTGTAATAGGTCAACATCCCTACTGATAGGAACAGCAGTCCCTTGCCACAGCCGTGGGCCGCAATGTGTAACAACCCACCTTGGAAAGCAGTAGTTGACCCCCATATGCCTAGGGCGCAGGCTATCAATATATAGCCCAGATGAGCGATGGTGGACAATGCGAGTATCTTCTTCAGATCGTCCTGGAACAAAAACAGGAAGACAACGATGAAGATAGTAACTAGCGCCATAATACCCATCAACAGCCCGACACCATAAGATAACCCGTAATTGGCCGAGGTGGTTCGGGCGATCAAGTACACACCGGCCTTGACCATAGCCGCAGCATGCAAGTAACAGCTAATCGGGGTCGGCGCGGCCATAGCGTCGGGCAGCCAGGTAAAGAAGGGGAACTGTGCGGCCTTGGCCCACGCCGCAATCAGTAGGAATACGAAGATGAGCGTTTGCAGTCCCGGGCTGACTCTACTCAGAGCGTTGAAGGCGAACGGATCAGTGTCCACATTCAGATACAGCAGTACCAGTGCCAGCAGGAAGAATAGTCCACCAATGGCCGTCATTATCAAGGCCTTAAAACCGGCCCGTAGGGACTCTTCATTCTGATAATGGGAGATAAGAGCCCACGAACACAGGGTCGTCAACTCCCAGAATATGAACAACTGGAAGAAGTTGCCCGCCAGCGCTATGCCCACCATCGCGGCCAGGAACAGCAGCAGCCAGGCATAGTACCTTCCCTTGCCTTCGGTGACCGGATGCTCGACGTTCCTGGGGCTGAGATACTCAGAGGAATAGATGACAACCAGAAATCCAATCACTGTCACTATGAACAGCATTAACGCCCCGAGGGCATCTATGGACAACTCAAAGACCAAGGGCGCCGGCCCCGTCTCACCGGCAATAGTCGGTAGCGTGCCCAGAGGCACTCTGAAGGTGGCACCCAGATCGCCAAAAACATGGCCTATGGCTCCCACGGCCAGTACCAAGGTCACCGCGGCAAAGATGGCCGCTACATAGTCACTGACGCGCCTTTTCAGGAACACACAGAGCAGCGCTCCTAGCAGAGGAGCGGCGATTAAGGGCACCAGCAAGTCACGAGCTGAAATGTCTAGTAATGGACTCATTTGTTTACACTCTGCGCTTGGGCCCCATGGGCCTTCAAAGTTTGGCGCAATTTACTCCCTCAAAGTAGCCACAAAACTGTCAATAGCTTCCGCAACGGCCGAGCTGAGTTGGCTGCCCCAGCCGGTACTGTTAGGCTGGATACCCAGCACCATCATCTGTTTATCTGCGGCCTTTTCCAGTACGGTAGCCAGCAGACTGACCGAACAGTTATGCGTAGATATACTTTCGCCGGATAATTCCCCGGGCGACACAACCTTGATATACCCCGCCTCGGTCCCGAAGTCCACGGCATCTACAATCAATATGGTATCAGCGGGACTATCAAGCATCTCGGTCAGATAGTTTTCTGGAACTTCCTCGCAGCACAGATACGGCAGGCCTAACTTTTGGGCTAGTTTCTCGCCCAGAACTAATCCGGCGGCGTCATCCCCGCGCAGTGGATTACCTACCCCCACTACGAGTACTTCTCGATCTAAACACTGCTGCAATTCGTTCATTGTTACTGCTCTTTGGCCTCACAGGGCCTCCTGAAACTGCTGAATGTCCTGTATCTCGTCGTACCTGAAGATGGGGCCGTCCAGACAAACGTACTTGTCTTTCATTGTGCAGTGTCCGCACTTGCCTACGCCGCATTTCATATGGGCTTCCATGCTTATCCACATATTGGTCGCCGGCACACCCATCTCTTGCAGCAGACTGGCCGCCGGCCTTATCATCGGCGCCGGGCCACACATAAAGATCGCTGTCTGTTCGGGCTCCAACTGCTGCTCCTTTATCAATTCGGTGACAAAGCCGACCTTGCCATCCCAGGTTTCATGCTCATCTTTCACATCAACGGTTTGCTGACATACTATCTCCACCGCACCTTCCCACACCTCCAGGTCGTCTTTATAGACCCGGTCGGCTGGGGTGCGCGCCCCGTACAACAGAGTCCCCCTCCGGTATTCACTGCGATGGTCAAGGAGGTATAGTATGGTGGCGCGGACGGCGGGCAACCCAATGCCGCCAGCGACGATAATAATGTCTCGGCCGCGATTTTCCTCGACCGGGAAGCCGCTGCCCAGCGGCCCGCGGACACCGACGTAGTCTCCTGCCTGCAACTGGTGAAGGGCGGCGGTAACCATTCCTTCCGGATAGCGGCGTACCACTATTTCGATGGCATCAGTTTGGGCGGGCGAAGAAGCAATGCAAAACGGCGCCTCACCCGCCCCTAAGACCGACACTTCGGCAAACTGGCCCGGATGAAAGTTGAAAGGCTCCCCGTTAGTGAATCTGAGAGTAAAGCCTTTCTCGGTCGGCGTCTCGGGCCGAATGTTGTCTATAATGGTCGGTCGGGGAATGTAATCAACGTGCTCCATTGGAGCTTCCTTTTCCATCCTTAACTTACCTTTTCTGCTTCAGGTTGGCGTACCAGTTTGCAGACCGTGGGCATACCCATGTTCCCCAGGCAGGTGATAATGCACCGCCCACACCCTACGCACCCGTAGCGGTCGCGCTGCTCATGGTAGTCATAGCTGAGTTTGTGATAAGCGTACCAGCGGGCGCGGGAGGCGGCGGTAGGGCGGGGGATGTGACCAGTGGCCTCGCGCGTGAACCCGGCCAAGCGGCACGAGTCGGTCCGCCTTATCCGAGCACCGCTACTGTCGTCGTATTGCACATCCACCACATCATAACAAGTGCAAACCGGACACAGGTATGAACAGCCGCCACAGCTATAACAATCATGACCAATTGCTTCCCAGGTCTCGCTGTTCACCTGGTCAGCGGTAATACGCCGGATTGCCGCCGCCAGGTTAGAGTCAGTTTGAAGCTGCTCCTGGATGACCTTCTCCTTTTGAGCATCCCGGGCTGCCACTAACTCCTCGGTAGCTGGCTGGAGCAGGTCTGCCCACTGTTCGCGGATTCGGTGCCCCTTTTCGGTAGCGACTTCCACTAGATATTCATCACCCACTGGACTCAACTGGATGTCATAGCCCTCATCGGCGACTGGCCCGCCGCCCTCGCAGCATGAACAAAAACAGGTATCAGCCGCTGGTTCGGCACAAGCCAGGGCAATCAGCGTAGTCCCCTCGCGGCGCGCTGCATACCGCGTATCAACCGGCTCGCGCTCCAGATAAAAG
>JAUWJN010000143.1 GCA_030607655.1 bacterium | reverse complement strand
GGATAGCCTGGGGAGCGTGCAGCCAGTGCTGGGTAATGATTACCAATGCGTCCAGGTCTGATTGGCAAATCTCGTCCAGACTAGAGTAAGTCTCTGATATCTCATACTCGCTGGCGTATTCTCTTAGGCGGTCTGAGTTAAGATCACACAACGCTAGGCGATGTACATCAGGATGATTATTGAACAGCTTGATAAATTGCTTACCAAATTGCCCTACGCCGACCATACCGACGCTGATGCTCATAGTGTTTGTCCACTCCTCTATTTCCTAGTAGATTGTCGCAATTAGCGCGAAGTATAATTCAGAGTCACTGCAGTGTCAACTCGCACTGACTGTGCGCAGATTAGTACTCTTTGCCCCTCCTCGGTGCTGGCGGTCGTGAAGGAGTTGGATGCGAGACAGCGAATTATATAAAAACTTCGTGTTATTCCTAAGGAGGATAGTAATGCAATCAGATATCCGTATGAAGAGCATTGAAGTATACGTGGAGAACATGGTGGCGCGCACGCCGTTGAAGTTCGGTGCAGTGGTGATGGCGGAGTGCCCGTTTTGTAAGGTGAAGGCGACCGTGGAGAATCGGCGGGGAGATGTCGCGGAGGGCTGGGGCGGGATATTCCTCTCGGATGTGTGGGCCTGGCCCACTCCGGAACTGAGCCACGAAGACAAAGTGGCCGCGATGGAGGAAATTACACGCCGCTATGCAGCCCTGGCGGAAGGCTACCCGGACTTCGCTCACCCGATTGACGTATTCTTCGCTTTGGAACAAGATTTACACCGGATTAATCAGGAAGTTTGCGCCGAGCATGACCTGGAGCCGGCCCAGACCTTCCTTGGCGCGCTGGTCTGCGCCTCACCGGTGGATGCTGCCCTTCATGACGCCTTTGGCAATGTCAACGGCATTGATATCTACCATGGCTACGGGCCTGAGTTTATGAGCGACCTGAGCAAGTATTTGGGGCCAGAATTTGCCGGCAAGTATATAGAGGATTACATTCGGCCTACCTACCTGCCCGAGATACCTATCTTCCACTTGGTCGGCGGATTAGATAAGCTTACCCCAGCGGAAAAAGATGACTCTGATCCCGATGACGGGCGGCCGGTGAGCCTGGACGAGTGGATTGCCCAGGACGGGGTATATTGTCTGAAGGTTAAGCTGCGGGGCAGTGATCTGGACTGGGACGTGCAGAGAATGCTGGCCGTTTACCAGATTGGTCGGGAGGAGTTGCCCAAGCTAGGTATCAATGAATTGCATCTGACTGCGGATACTAATGAGCAGTGCGACAGCCCGCAATATATCATTGAGATGTTGCGCAAAATTCGCGAGCAATCCGAAGACTGCTTTGCGAGAATTCTGTATATTGAGCAGCCCACGGAGCGTGATTTGACAGCCAGTCGTCACGATATGCGCCAGCTTTCCGAACTGAAGCCGGTTATCGTAGACGAGAGTCTCACTGACCTGGAGAGCTTTGAGCTGGCGATGGAGTTGGGGTGGTCAGGGATTGCCCTGAAAACTTGCAAGGGTCAGTCGTCGGCGATAGTAATGGCGGCCAAGGCCGCCGAGCTGGGAATTCCCTACGCCCTTCAGGACTTGACCAACCCCGGCATCTCGTTGATCCATTCCGTCGGTATGGGGGCCCGGCTGTACACGATGATGGGGGTAGAGGCCAATAGCCGCCAGTTCTTCCCGGATGCTGCCACCGCCGCCGAACAAGCCGTCCACGGCGGTATCTTTAACGTCCGTCGCGGGGTGGCGGATACCACCAGTCTCCAGGGAACCGGGCTGGGCTACCAGATGGACAGATTGCTTGTTGAGTAGGACTGGTAGGAGCGACATTCTTGTCGTGATTGCCGTTTACACAGCCTTGTGTTAGTCGCGTAGCGCAGGTTGAGAACCGCCGTTACGCGACAGATGCGAGGTTAGAGAACCTCGCCTACGCGATAAGGGATTAGCGATATGCACTGGAGGAGCAACCAACTTGCGGTGCTGCCCAGTTTCGTGTATAGTTTTCCTTAGCCGTGGATGGCGCAAGACCATACTGCCATGTAGGCAACATCCGGAAGTCCACTCCCGGTCCCCCGCAATATGAGAAAGCTAACTGGACATCGGGAGTATAAGGCGAGGCAGCAGGACCTGCCGTGTTGAGCTAACTAAATGAGCAATTGGCACCAACAACCGACTGACACAGTCATAGCTAACTTAGCTACTAGTCCGGACCAGGGCCTCGGTACCGAAGAAGCACAGCGGAGGCTGGCGGAGTTCGGACCCAACGAACTGGAGGAACAGCCCCCCCGCAGCCCCTGGCTGATACTGCTTGAGCAATTCACCGAACCGCTGGTAATTCTGTTGATAGTAGCTGCCCTGGTAGCTGCCTTAATTCACGAAATCGTGGACAGCCTGTTTATTGGATTTATCCTGGTGGCTAATGCAGGTATTGGGTTTACGCAGGAGTATCGGGCGGAAAGAGCAGTGGCAGCGCTGCGGCGGATGGCTGCGCCCACCGCGCGGGTGGTTCGTGACGGCGAAGTCGCTGACATCCCGTCTCAGGAGGTGGTGGCGGGAGACATAGTGCTGCTGGAAGCAGGAATGCGGGTAGTAGCCGACTTGCGGCTGGTGGAGACCAGCAATCTGCGGATAGACGAGGCGGCCCTGACCGGTGAATCATTCCCGGTATCCAAGAACGCATCCGTGGAACTGGCTAAGGAGACCCTCTTAGGGGATAGGCGTAATATGGCTTTTTACGGCACATTGGTCACCTATGGCCGAGGCCGGGGAGTAGCAGTGGTGACGGGGATGGACACTCAGATGGGCCAGATAGCCGCCCTGCTGCAAACCACCGAGGAGGCCAAAACTCCGCTGCAAGTGCGGATGGCTCAAGCCAGCAAGTGGCTGATAGGAGCGGTGCTGATTGTCTGCGGTGTGGTGTTTGTAGGCGGGCTGCTGCGGGGCAACGAGCTCACCCAGATGTTCCTGACCGGTGTCAGCCTGGCAGTGGCGGCAGTGCCCGAGGGCTTGCCGGCAGTGGTGACTATTACGCTGGCCCTGGGCGCGCAACAAATGGTGCGCCGCCAGGCCCTAATTCGGCGTCTGCCAGCCGTGGAAACTCTCGGCTCGGTCACCGTTATCTGTGCGGATAAGACCGGCACCCTCACTCAGGGGACAATGAGCGTGCAGGTCCTGTATGCCAACGGGAGCCGGGTCACTGTCGCTGAGTCCAGTGACGGAACGGCGGCGGAGTTCCGCCGGGAGGGCACGCCGATAGATGCCGGCGAAGACAAGTTTTTTTCTTTGCTACTAGGCAGCTTAAGCCTATGCACTGATGCGCAAATTGAGAGGCCGTGCACTGCCGAGGAAACCAGTACCGGGGATCCCACGGAGATAGCCTTGGTGAAGGTCGCGGCGCAAGCCGGTCTGATCAAGCAACACTTAGAAGAAGATTACCCGCGAGTAGACGAAATTCCGTTTGAGTCGGAGCGCAAGCGGATGACGACTCTGCATTCTGACCCCCAGGGTCACCTGGTCAGTTACACCAAAGGGGCAGTCGAGAGTATCCTGGACGGGTGCAGCTCGATCGTGAGAACCGGTGGAATCCAGCCACTCTCTGATCAGGACCGGGCCGAGATTATGGACCAGCAGGAGGAGTTTGCTCAACAGGGCCTGCGGATGCTGGCCGCCGCCTACCGGCAATGGGAACAGAAACCGATCATGGAGGCAGACCAAGTCGAACAGGATATGGTGTTTATCGGCTTTGTGGGGATGAGTGACCCGCTGCGGCCGGAGGCTGCGGCGGCCGTGGCGACGTGCAAAAATGCCGGCATCAAACCAGTGCTTATCACCGGGGACCATAAAGCTACAGCCACCAACGTGGCGCGCCAGGTGGGTATCCTTGCTGAGGATGAGCAGATTATGACCGGCCGGGAACTGGCACATACCGCAGTGGATGCTCTGGAAGCGGAAGTGGATAAGGTGTCGGTATATGCGCGGGTCTCACCTGAGGATAAGGTCAATATTGTCCAGGCCTGGCAGAACCGCGACCAGATTGTGGCGATGACTGGCGATGGGGTCAATGATGCCCCGGCTCTGAAGAAGGCTGACATCGGGGTGGCGATGGGCATTACGGGCACCGATGTAAGCAAAGAAGCCTCGGATATGATACTACTGGACGACAACTTTGCCACGATCGTCGTCGCCGTAGAGCAGGGCCGAGTCATATATGACAATATCCGTAAGTTTTTCCGCTACCTGCTGAGCACGAACTCGGGGGAAATATTGACTATGTTCGGTTCTATCCTACTGGGCTGGCCGCTGGCGCTGCTGCCCGCCCAGATTCTGTGGATTAATCTGGTTACTGATGGGCTGCCGGCTCTGGCGCTAGGCGTGGAGCCCGCTGAGCCGGACATAATGAAGCGCCCGCCCCGTGACCCCAAGGAGAGCGTCTTCGCCCGCGGTATGGCTCGGCATATTCTGTGGGTGGGTGCCTATATGGCTATTTGTGCGCTGGGAGTGTTTTGGTATATTCACCAAGTTACCGGCGAATTGACGGCAGCCCGCACGGCCTGCTTCGCGGCACTGGCCTTCTTACAGATGGCTCACGTAATGGCGATTCGTAGCGAGAGTGAACCGCTCTGGCGTACTGGAGTTTTGTCCAATCCGCAACTGTTGAGTGCGGTTCTACTGACTATGGGATTGCAATTTGCGGTAACTTATGTGCCCTGGCTGCAAGGCATTCTGCACACAACTGCCCTGTCCGCCAGTAATATGGTCCTATGTCTGGGCCTGGCCGCTACACTATTCTTGGCCGTGGAATTAGAAAAGGCGCTTCGTGGCCGCCGGGAACACGGCGGTTGTACCCCTGAGCCTATTTAGGAGGCATTAACAATACTATGCTGGATCGAAGACTAATTCGCGAGGAGCCGGAAACAATACGTGAGGCGTTACGTAAGCGCGGCTATGAGTTTGACTTGGACGAGCTGATCGGGGTGGAGCAACAGCGCCGGGAGTTGCTGGAAATGGTGGAAAGCCGCCGCGCGCAGCGCAATGAAATCTCCGAGGAAATTGGCCGGCTCATCAAGGAGGGTGGCGACGCCGAGCCACTCAAGGCGCAATCAACCGCACTCGGCGAGGCAATTGCTCAATCGGAAGAGGAATTGCGGCAGGTCGAGGAGCGCTTTGAGCAGTTAATGCTGGAGCTGCCCAATATTCCCCTGGATGAGGTGCCGGCGGGCGCTACGGAGGAAGACAATGTGGTTATGTATAGCCAGGGCGAGATCCGGCGATTTGAGTTTACGCCGTTAGGTCACTGGGAGTTGGGCGTGCGCCTGGGTATCCTGGATTTTTCAGTGGCGGCCAACCAGGCCGGGGCCCGGTTCGTTACCGACATAGGTGCGGGCTCAGCCCTGGAGCGCGCGCTGATAAACTTTATGCTGGACACTCACACCCGCCAGCACGGTTATACCGAGGTGCTCCCGCCATTCCTGGCCAATGAGCGCTCGTGTTATGGCACGGCTAACTTGCCCAAGTTTGAGGAAGACCTGTTCAAGACCACTGATGGCCTCTATTTAATACCCACCGCCGAGGTGCCCCTGACCAATATGCAGCAGGATGAGATACTGGCGGCGGAGGAGCTGCCCAAGTGCTACACTGCCTACACTGCCTGCTTCCGCAGTGAAGCGGGAGCCGCGGGCAAGGAGACGAGGGGCTTGATTAGGGTGCATCAATTCCACAAGGTTGAATTGATGAAGTTTGTCAAGCCCGAACAGGCGGATGAAGAGTTGGAAAAACTCGTGAACAACGCCGAGGCTATTATACAGGCGCTGGAGCTGCCGTACCGGCGAGCGCATCTGTGTACCGGTGATATGGGCTTCCAGCCTCGCCAGACCTTTGACCTGGAGGGGTATTTCCCGGGGATGGACCGCTGGCTGGAGCTGTCCTCGTGCAGCCAGTACGGGGATTTCCAGGCCCGGCGCTGCAACACTCGCTACCGACCCGAGCCCGAGGCCAAGCCCCAGTTTGTACACACTATGAATGGCTCGGGGCTGGCCTGTGGCCGCACGATGGCGGCTATCCTGGAAAACTACCAGCAGGAAAATGGTACGGTCGTAATCCCGGACGCACTGCGGCCCTATATGGGCGGACTGGTGGAGATAACTCCGCCGCTGCCGTGAGCAAGGGCAGGAACAACAGCAAGGGCAGGAACGACAGCAAGGACAGCAATGAGAATTGGCAACTGGACTACAATACACTCAGTTAGAGGAAAAGACTAAGATGAAGAAGATAAGAGTTGGAGTTATCGGCGTGGGGCGAGGTCAGTCCTTCGCTCGTGCAGTCGGCCCTTACCTGGGTATGGAGCTGGTCGCCCTATGTGACACCCGGGAGGAGCGCCTCAATGCACTTGGCAAGGAACTTAACGTCGCTACCTACACTGACTACGACAAGTTCCTTGAACACGATATGGACGCAGTGATCCTGGCTAACTATTTCCACGAGCATGCCCCCTTCGCCATCAAGGCTCTCAAGGCCGACAAACACGTTATGTCCGAGACATCGGCCTGCTTCACCCTCGCCGAAGGCGTAGCGCTGGTCAGGACGGTGGAGAAGAGTGGGAAGATCTATATGTTCGCCGAGAACTATCCTTATATGCTGTTCAATCAGGAAATGCACCGGCTTTACCAGGCCGGCAAGATCGGAACCTTCACCTATGGCGAGGGTGAATATGTGCATCCCTCGGCCGCGGATGTCACTAACTGGCGCTCACCGGGGATAAATCACTGGCGCAACTGGTTCCCG
>JAUWJN010000223.1 GCA_030607655.1 bacterium | reverse complement strand
ACCACGGTTCCCCCCAGATCGGCAATGGCTACGGAATCTATCATCCCACAGTTTTTACTGAGACTTATCCCACGGCTCCAGACGGATTGACTGAGGCCCAATATATGTATCAGCTCTATGCTACTCTAAAGAAGTGGCAAGAACGCATTTTCTGCACCTTTGATGGCGGCCGAATAGTTGGCCCCTCTGATCCGGCCTCGCTGGCACTAGTATGGACGAAGGGCGACCAGCTAGTCCCCAATGCCAAATACGTGGCCTTCGCCGTAGCGCGGTGGGTATTGTCTAATGCCACTTACGTCGGACCGTTGGAGTTTGGCGACGAAGTGGCGGCCCATTTGTTTTTGAAACACGGCCGCCCCCTGCTGGGAGCCTGGGCTGACTCAGATACTACAGTGCGAATAGCGTTAGCCGATGACGCCCGGCTTATAGACGAGATGGGCCGCAAGTTTCCGGTGCCGGGGACTGGTTCGACCCGCGCGGTCTATCTGACCCCTGTCCCCAAGGTAATATACGGGGTGGACTATCTGTATCTGTCTAAGGCCATCCAGAGTCAGATGGAGATATACTTGACCACTCCCCAGGGCTTTAAGACGGACCGCAGCTTCGGGTACATTGCGCCGCTACAGCAGGATGCGGCGTGGGCGTGGGGACTATGGCCGGGCCATTTTCGGCGCACCATAGCGTGGGCCACCAAGATCGCTGACCAGCGGCCCCGCGCTGGCCCGCGGGCCTTGGGCACACCGCAAATGGTCATTCATAATCAGTTGTATCGCACTGTGCGTAAATGTGCCCAGCAAGGAGAAATAGTGGGACGCACTCCCAACATAGTCTATCGCCTACAGACGGTCAGCGAGTGGCTGGGGCGAGTGGCTGATGCGCGGGACGAGTGTTGGGATACGTATGCCCCGCAGCGCAGCCTGGTTGACAAACTCAACCAACGCCTCAACGAACTGGGCGACGACATTCGCCGCCAGGGCATGATTTATCCCTTAGCCCAGCAATCTCTGCAGCGAGCTGAGCACCAACTGGGGCGGGCCGTCAAGGAGCATGGCGGCGGGGCTTATCGCGCGGCGGTCGGCGAGACTAATACTGCTACTCTGTTGGCCCAGGTTGAGCCCCAGGTGCTAATCAAGGTATTTGCGGTGGCTAATTTCCCCACGGCCACCCAACTAGTTAAGATCCTCACCCTGGCTCCGGACCAGCATAATCTGCAAGTACGAATCTATAATTTCACCGCCGAGCCGGTCGCGGGTACCATTACCTGGGAGTTACCCGAGACCTGGGAGCCGTACCAGATAGCCAAGCCATTCTCAGCCCCGGCCCACGGCTACAGCCAGACGATAGACTGCCTGGTGGAGATTCCCGACGAGCCGCGTCCGTGGGTGGAAAAGTACCCCTGGAGTCCGGCCGGCGGCGTGCTGGTGCGCTTGCCGGAACCTGTGGCCGAGCGGTCCGACGTGTACCTGAAAGGCCAACTGGATGATGGCCGCTCCCTGCTGACAATGGTTTACGGAGTGGGCGTAGGGGAGTGGGTCTCCCCCACAACCAGCTCTCAGTCCCCGGCAGACGGCAATGAGATCGGCCCTGCCTTCGGTCAGTTCCTGGACTTAGCAAAAGGTGGCGAGTAGCCCACGCTATATCTGCTGCTCGCCACCTTGCAGATGGTTTTGGCTGACTGATTTATTCTTCCCAGGAGATTGCCTCTGACGGGCAACTGTCAATGGCTTCCTGGATGGCGTCCTCATCGTCGCCCTCTGGGTCTATCACCTCGCATATACCCTCCTCGTTCATCTGGAACGTATTCGGAGCGATGTCAACGCACAGCTCACAACCAGTGCATAGGTCCGGGGCTACAACCGGTATGGCCATATATCTCACCTCCTAAGCTTACAACGTCATATTGGCTGAAGTATTTAATATCCAAATCGCCAAGAATGTCAAGACCCAATTTGTGATAATTGTCATTGGGGGGATGTCGAGCCTGCCCTTAATCCTATATTCCCTTCTTATCAAACCTAATCGTGCGCGTATCCTGTTCCAACCCCGTGGACACGGTCAACGGTTCATACAACTCCGGGCGGCGCGTCTTAATCCACCTTCGGTGCGAGCTCAAATTGAACTGCAGCAACACGAACGTCCTTCATCAGAGCTCACCTCGCTGGCCTAGCGGGTTCCTGGAGTTCGATCTCCAGGTCATTAGTCTGTTCTAGAGCTGATTGCTCGCCGCTATCCGCTGGCTTCTCTATGATGGCGCTCCTTCCTCGGGTGGGCAGGAAGTCGGCCCGCAGACAGTGAACTACTGATATAATGGATATAGGACCAAAGGACATTCCCGAAAGCAAGTATAACCTGTTGCGGCGACTTCTGGCGGTAATAATAGTTGTCCTCGCAGCTCCAGCGCCAGCCTACATACAAGCACAGGAGGCCGATATAAGTCAAGACCTTCTTCGGCGTCTGGAGCGGACGATAGGCGAAGCCAGAGAACAATGCCCTGACCAAAACAGCCGGGCCTACCGTACTAATTTCCCCCTGGCACGTTTGCAACTCAAGAAGGCGCGCCTGGCCGAACAGCAGCACATCTGGGATCAGTCAGCGGCGGTCTCTGCGTTCGCCGGCCTAAGTGCGCTGGCAAGGCTAGCGGCGGGCAAGCCTACTGAGGTGCCGCCCGGCCAGTTGACGGAACTGGCCTATGAAGCCGACAGCGATGGCAGTGTCCAGCCGTACCACCTTTATCTTCCCGCCAACTATGCTCCCGATGTAGCCTGGCCGCTAATTGTTTTCCTGCATGGCTATGTCCCGTCCATTACGGTGCTAGACCCCTGGCTTCCCTCCGCGGAAGTCTGTAACGTAGCGGGTGATAACGGCTGTATGCTGCTAGTTCCCTATGGGCGGCGCAATACCGACTTCCAGGGCATCGGCGAGGTGGATGTGCTGCGGGCGATGCACGAGGTTCGGACCTTATACAATGTGGATGCTAAGCGGATCTATATCAGTGGGGTATCAATGGGCGGGATGGGGGCTTGGAATATGCTGCTGCGCCATCCGGGGTTGTTTGCCGCGGCGGCTCCCATCAGTGGGCACACCGATATGTTCCGCTGGTGGGGCTGGCCACGCGGGCAGGCCGCGGGATTCAAGCGATGGCTAGTAGAATGGGACAATCCACTGGACCTGGCGATAAATCTGCGTAATCAGCCAACTCTTGTCCAGCATGGCGAGCTTGATGGCCTAATTCCGGCCGAACAATCGCGGCTGATGGTACAAGCAGCTAAGCGCCGGGGGCTGCCCATTGAGTATTATGAGTTCCCGGGCCAGGGGCATTACATTTATTGGGATTTGGACTGCTACCAGCAGGCCTGGAGTTGGTTAGTTACCCGTACACTTAACCCCAGTCCGAAGCGCATCAGCTTCAAGACCTACAGCCTGGAATACAATCAGGCTTTCTGGGTAACGATTGAGGATTTTCAGCGCTGGGGCCAGCCGGCTGAGGCCAATGTGCAGGTCAGCCCTGACGGCAGCGCTCTGCGCGTGCGTACCAACAACGTCAGCCGCCTCAAGCTTGACGTTATGAATGCGCCACTTCAGAAGGTGGAGGACTTCGATATCATTGTCAATGGCGAGAAAACCGTCGGCCGGGCGACCGCCAATTGGGACCTTTACGTGAGCATTGGTGATCCGCCCGCCGATGTGCCTTCGTGGCCCCCACGTAAACGTAAAGGCTTATGCGGGCCGGTGGAAGAGGTTTTTGATGGCCCCTTCGTCGTGGTTGCGGGCACCGGAGACGATGATGCCGAGAATAAACAGATTGCCGAGCGGGTGCAGCGCTGGGCCGGGGAGTGGGAAGCCTTCAGCGATGGCCAGCCCCGAATCACCACCGATGAAGCGCTGACTGAAGAAGCAATCAAAGCCTACAACCTGGTACTATTCGGAACGCCCCAGACCAATTGTGTCTTGGCCCGGGTAGCCGCGCGACTGCCTATTCAGATAGGAAATCACCGCTATCAGGTAGGCCCGACCGTCTACGAGGGCGAAGACCTGGGGCTGATTATGTGCTATCCTAATCCCTTGGCTCCTGACCGCTACTTAGCCGTATACGCGGGACAATACTATGGCGATTGCCTGCCGGTAAACCACAAACTTGACCTGCTACCTGATTTCATTATCTTCAGCTCCGCGGCGTACGACTACGATGATGCCAACTGGTATCTGTGTGCGGGCTTCTTCGACATGAACTGGCAGATTGACCAGCAACTAATATGGCGCACCCGCCGGCCCGATTAGGCATCTTCCCCTCCTTGCCCCCCCCGCTACCCACTGATTATCTCGGCGGCGATTCTTATCTATGACTGCCGGCTGGTTTAGCTGATATAACTAGTGGGTATATAGTAGTTGATATTATCTTTATACAAAACTGATATAATCTTGATAATATACAGGCTATTGCGCCCTTGGGGGGAGGAGGGCATTATCTAGGTTGCAAAGGAGACCTAATATGTGCAGGTTGCAATGTGATAATCGCCGGGGGGTGGTAATAGTCTGGGTTGCCGTAGCCTT
>JAUWJN010000176.1 GCA_030607655.1 bacterium | reverse complement strand
CAGCGACGGAAGTGGAAACAGAAGGCGAGCAATTAGCCGTGCTGCACTACGTTCTGCAGATGCCCGGTACGATCTTGCCCCACACACTTAGCGCGGGTGGCCGGGTAGAAAATGGCCAGGCCGTCTGGGAGCTGACTGGTGATAAAGATGAGTATACGTTGGAGGCGCACTCGCGCCAGGTGCGCTGGGGCTATTTGTTGATCCTGATTTACATATTGGCCTTTGTGATATTCCAGATTGTCAGCTACGTCGAGCAGCGCATCAAGAACCGACCACGTAAGATATAACAATACCCAATTGCTGGCCCTAGGAGCATCGGGCGGCAACCAACACATCATCAGGCCGCGAGTTATTCCGCGGCTGTTTTCTATAATGGGTAGCAAGGTACGCTCAGATAATGGAGATTAGATAATGTCGTGGCGACGGCTGTTCGGTCCCAAGCAGCGGATAGTTGGGTCGGCATTCTTAATGGATCTGGCTTATCCTGCCGTAGGGCTGGCGGTACAGTTCAATGCTATCGCCCTCGGAGCCAGTCCCACCATTTTGGGACTGCTGGGTACGTTTTCCGGTGCGATGTACACCCTGGGCTGTCTGTTTAGCGGGCGACTATCGGACCGTGTAGGCCGGCGGCGCACCATCCTAACTTGTGTGGTACTCCTAGCCGGCTGCTGGACGCTAATGGCTAATGCTACCCACCTCTGGCAATTGCTGGGCCTGGTCACCATGGGTGGGGCCTTGGTGTCCTTATTCTGGCCATCGGTTATGGCCTGGCTGGCGGAGTTGACTTCGGGAAGCGACCGGGCATTGCGCAGGGTCCTGGGAGTATTTAACGCGGCCTGGAGTGGCGGTGCTGTAATAGGGATGATTCTGGCGGGCGTCATCTGGGACTTGGCGGGACCTAACACGTTCTACTGTCTGGTTGCCTTTGTGTTGATGATTGCTTTACTGGCTAGAACTGTTCCGATTGACGTTGCGCCCTGGGCAGCAAGTAGCCCGCGACAGCAGCCTCCCGAAGACCTCCCGCCGGGTCCGGACACTTACCGCCTTCTGGTGACTAGTCGTATTGGTGTATACGCCGCCTGGTTTGGCCGGGGAGTGATAATTACGATGTTCCCCAAGTTGGGTACCGCCCTGGGCTTTTCCAGTACCATCATTGGCATTATCATCAGTCTTTCCCTGGTGCCTACGGTCGTAACATTCGGCGTGGCCAGTAGTACCAGCCGCTGGCAATACCGCACCTGGCCGCTCTGGCTGGGTACGCTCACGGGAATAGTGGGCATGGCTCTGGCCGCGCTGGCCCGGACCCCGGCGGGTTTCGCCGCTGCATTAATGATAACCGGCGTCTTTGCTGGCATGAGCTATACGCTAAGCCAGTTTTATGGTCTCCATGGCCGCGCCAACGAGAAGGGCACCAGTATGGGTATGCATGAGGCCGCCATTGGCGCCGGCGTAGTTACTGGGTCGTTGCTGGGCGGGCTAGTCGCTACTTATTTCAATCTGCACGCGCCCTTTGCCCTGGCGGGGCTAGTGGCCCTGCTGGCTGGGCTGGCGCAAGTTGCGGTCTGGCCACGGCTGGGTAAGGGGTCAACTCCGCCGCAGTTGCCCGGCCACCCCTGAGCAGCCTTTATTGACGTTGTCGGGGTCCTGTGCTATACTGGCAGTACTAGGTCGGGGCGTGGCTCAGTTTGGCTAGAGCGCGCGGTTCGGGGCCGCGAGGTCGCCGGTTCAAATCCGGCCGCCCCGACCATCTCCTCGCCTATGATGTCCATCACACAATCATAACTGTTACCGGCAGTTATCGGTAAACGACATTCAGGAGAATAAGCCCATGGCATGCCAGTTGCTCAGGGATATACGTGCGGCGCGCGAACGCGACCCGGCGGCGCGTAGTAACCTGGAAATATTGCTATGCTATGGTGGCCTTCACGCCATTATTGCTCATCGAATCAATCACGTGCTGTGGCGATGGGGTCTGCGCTTGCTGGCCCGGTGGCTGTCGCAGGTAAGTAAATTCTTTACGGGGATTGAGATACACCCGGGCGCGACCATCGGTAACGGGTTCTTCATTGACCACGGGACGGGCACAGTTATCGGGGAAACCAGTGAGATTGGCGATAATGTGACACTGTTCCAGGGAGTGACTTTAGGTGGAACCGGCAAAGAGCGGGGCAAGCGCCATCCGACTTTGGAGGATGACGTAACGGTAGGAGCCCATGCGCAGATATTGGGCTCAATAACTATCGGTAAAGGCTCGGTGGTAGGAGCAGGAGCGGTGGTGTTGGACGACATACCAGAATATTGCACCGTAGTGGGTCGTAAAGCTTTTGTCGCCCGGCGAGATGGGGAGAGGGTTTACGATTTTCGCCACGACCAGGCGATGCGGGCCGAGGACCCGGCTATCCAGCATCTGATATCGCGCCTGGAAGATGTTGAAGAGAGGGTAGCCACTTTGCGGGCCCAGTATGATGGGACAACGGGCGAGCTGCCGATCAAGCCCATTAACACCTCTGACCCAAGTGAGTCTTCTCCCTGAGCTATTGGTGTCAGATTTGACAATAGCAATCAACCTCGATGAGCAAGCTTGGGGCAGACGCAATCCACGACCGGCTTACCAAGCGCCCTGGTTTCACCGGCCGGGCGTTGGTAGTCGGTATTATTCTCATCCCGCTGAACGTTTACTGGGTCCAGCAGATGGAGTGGTTTCGTTACTCGGCTCATCCCACGACAGTTTCTCTCTTCTTTAATGCTGTTTTTACTCTTCTAGTTTTATGTTTGCTCAATTTGCTGCTGCGTCGCTTGGTGCCCCGGCATGCCTTCCATCAGTCGGAGCTGCTGCTCATCTACTCTATGGTCTGCATCGGCTCGGCGATGGGCTCCCATGACTTTATCTCGGTACTGATGCCAGTATTTACCTGGTCCTTCTGGGCAGCGACCCCTGCTAACAGGTGGGACGAACTATTCAATACAGATATGCCCCGGTGGCTGACCGTCCAGAACCACAAGGTCATGGAAGGCTTCTATGAAGGCGGGGTATCTTTCTATCAAGGATATATTGTCACGGCCTGGCTTGTCCCCGTGGCAATGTGGACAATTTTTATCATCTGTTTAGTCTTAGTGATGTTCTGCCTTAACGTATTGCTGCGCAAGCAGTGGTTGGCGAATGAGCATCTGGCGTGTCCCCTGGTCGCTCTGCCTATTGAAATATCCCAGCCGCAAGGCCGGCTGTTTCGTAACAAGGTGTTTTGGGTTGGCTTTGGGTGCGCGGCTGCGATCGATATCTGGAACAGTTTTGCCTTCCTTTACCCGGCAATGCCGATGATTCCCATGATGTATTCGGATATCGGCCAAAACCTGCGGACCCCGCCCTGGGACGTGCTAGCCGGGTACCCCGGAGTGCGAGTGTCGTTCTTTCCCTTCCTGATCGGTATTGGGTACTTTATGCCCAGTGATTTCCTCTTTTCGTGCTGGTTCTTCTACCTGTTCTGGAAGGCCGAGCTTGTTTTAGGTGCTCTATTCGGTTTAGCTAATATTCCGGACTTCCCCTTTGAAAACTTTCAGGGTTTCGGAGCCTACCTGCTCTTTGCCCTTTATGCTATGTGGATAGGACGTATTTACTTCCGCCAGGTGTATAACCTGATAGTCGGCGCGCCGTCACAGTTGAGTGATGACCAGGAGCCAATCCGCTACCGCCTGGCCGCGCTTGGAATCCTCTTAGGATTGGTAGGTCTGGTGTGGTTCAGCCTGGCAATGGGTATCAGGCTCTGGGTTAGCCTTGTGTTCTTCCTCATCTATTACGTTCTGGCCCTGGCTATTACCCGAATGCGGGCCGAGTTTGGAACACCAGTTCATGATCTGTACCAGGGAGGTCCCGAAGTAATCCTCCCGACCATCTTCGGCAGTCGTTTTCTTCCCAAGCAGGACCTTATTGGTATAGGAATATATCGGTGGTTCAATCGCGCCTACCGAAGCCACCCGATGCCCTTTCACATGGAAGCGATGGATATGCAGGCCCGGGTGGGCGGCACCTATACAGGCACTGTACAGGCGTTGATGATTGCTACTATTGTCGGTATTGTTGCGAGCTTTTGGGGCTTCCTGCATGTGAATTACAGTGGTGGGGCGATAAGTGAATCAAATATTACAGGGTGGGGTAACGATTTTTTTGGCCGGATAGCTGCCAACCTTACCGCGTCTGAAGGGCCGAGGTGGGGGGCTACTACAGCCATCGGGGTGGGACTGGCCTTCGCCTTCTTCCTACAAGTGATGCGTATGCGCTATGTGAACTGGCCCTTACACCCGCTAGGCTTCGCTGTCTCCAGTAAATGGGAGATGGGCTGGGTGTGGATGCCACTTCTACTGGCCTGGATACTCAAAAGTGCTATCATCAGATACGGCGGCCACAAAGTTTACCAGCGGTGCATGCCAGCATTTATAGGGCTAATCTTAGGACAGTTCGTGGTCGGTAGCATTCTTAACATCGTCAGTATCGCCCTGCATATCCCCAGCTATATGTTCTGGCAATAGTGGCTGTCAGCTCTGGATGACGCTGCTAGGTACCAATTCAATAGGTAGAAGCACAGCTTTGCAGAAAACTAATATTATCAGTATTGATGGATTCAATTACCCTACTCAAGCAGACCCCGAAGGAACTTCACATTGTCCCGCGCCGCTTGTTCCTCATTGGGAATACCGTGTCCCAATTCTAGTGAGATTACTCCGTCGTAACCAACTTCTCGCAATGCCTGAATAATAGCCGGCCAATCCAAAACACCCGTGCCCGGGGGGGTGAATCTGAATAGCTTACCGGTAGGCGTCTCGAAGCTGTTCTCATCCAGAGGGCCCTCCAGGGGTTCAAGCACTGCGTCCTTGGCGTGGGCATGAGGTATGCGGGGCCCATACTCTTTGAGGAAGGTCACGGGGTCTTCTTCGTGATAGGGGAAGTGGCTGGGGTCAAAGTTTATCAACAACTCAGGCCGGCCCAGCGCCGCATCCAGAGCTTGCATCGTCTTCAGGTTCCCCACTACATATGAGAATACCGGCTCAATTCCCAAACCAACTTGACTTTCCTCGGCAGTATCCAGCAATTCGGCGTAGCTGGCCGCCAACTGGTCAATAGCTTGAGAGGTGGTCATATTGGGGGGAGTTACCCCGGCTACGGTATGGACAAAGCCAACACCAATCCGGGCCGCCATAGCCAGGATTTTATTAATGTGATCAACGTTCCGACGTACTACGGTCTCCTGCTGATCCAAGAAGAAATGCAGGTGGCATTGGATAGCCGAGATTTCCACGCCCTGGGCGCGAACCTCGGCTGCTGTCTGCTCTGCCTCGGCCATAGACATCTGCCCCAGATCAGCCACCGGGAGTGTGCCCTCGGCGTCGCAAGCTCCCAATTCCACGCAGTCATATCCCATCTGTTTGGCTTTGCGACTGCCCGTTATGAAGGAATTTTCCTTGAGACCAGTGTGACTGATGAGTAAGCCTAGTTGCACAAGGATGCCCTCCTTTCCGGCTACGCTACGGCCTACCTATTCCTTATCGAGGTTCTCTTCGCTCTCTTCCTCGGGTTCGGTCGCAGCGTCTTCTTCAGCCGTAGATTCTTCAACAACCGTCTCGGCCTCTTCGCTTAGTTCACTTGCCGCCTCAGCGCCCGCCTCAACTTCAACTTCGCTAGCCGCTTCCTCGGCCTCTTCCGCAACTTCCTCATCTGCTTCTGCTTCCTCGAGTTCTGCTTGGGCAGCATAAGCATCTACGACCTGTCGGCCCAGCATTTCCTCGACCGTGGTCTCGCGGTCCTCAGCTACGATATGGGGGGCGCGCAATATAGACAGGGCCTTGAAGCAGCTCTTGGCCCGGTTCATAACGTTGCCACTGCCCAGCGCCTTGGTCAAGATGTCGCGGATGCCGCTGATCTCGATCAACTGGCGGGTAGCGCCGCCAGCGACAATGCCCGTACCTCGGGAGGCCGGCTTCAGTAGTATGATAGCGCCGCCCACCTT